>JAMCVM010000049.1 GCA_023475835.1 Bacillota bacterium
TTTTGGCTCAAGCCATGGAAATCGCTCGCTTTGAACAGCCGAAGCCAAAAAAGAGTATCTTGTCCGCCCAGGTTTTTTCATATCCCGTCGATCTTCTGACCTTCCTCGGGTTGCCGCGTCGGGGCAAGCCCAGAAAATGCCCGATGAATGTCGGAACCTCGCCTACCTGGCCGCGCACTACCCCCAAAAACGATCCTCGGCGGCCCAAGAGGGTTTAAGGGCCATGGCCGAGACCGCAAAAAGGTCTACCAAATCGAAAGACTCTCGCTCACAGGCGGGAGTCCCTTTGATTGATCGCCCACGGGCTGGTCCAATACCTCAACGATACCGAGTCCCGAGTGGGTTTCCTTAAATCTACTAATCAACATCGAGTGCCAAAAGATCTCTAGGCTCCGATTCCGATCAACGGGCGGGTCGGTCCCGACCCGGACCCGATGGCCTCGCTCCCTCACGTGGCCGTCTTGGCCCCCGATCTGAAGACGCCGCCACTTGCGGCACATAGCCCGGAGGCACCGGCAAGGTCTCTTTGTGAGAGAGATTCACGCGGCCCATCTGGTCGATTTCGATGACCTTGACTGCCAGCGCATCGCCCACCTTGACGACGTCCTCTACGCTGTTGACTCGATCGTAAGCCAATTGGGAAACGTGCACCAAGCCCTCTTTGCCGGGCAAGATTTCTACAAACGCTCCGAAGTTCATCAATCGCGTCACTCGACCCTCATACACTTCTCCGACTTGCACGGTTCGGGTCAAATCCTCAATCATCGCAATAGCGTTTTGCGCCATCTCTTCGCTAATCGCAGCAATGTAAATGGTCCCATCGTCTTCAATGTCGATGTCTACCTTCTTGTCACCGACTCGCGTGGCCTCAATGATCTTGTTGATCGTCTTGCCTCCTGGACCAATCACTTCGCGAATTTTCTCGGGCTCGATGTGTACCGTCACAATGCGCGGCGCATGCGCTGACAGCTGGGCCCGTGGTTCGCCAATCGTTTCGACAATCTTGTCCAAAATATACAAACGCGCGTCCCGAGCTTGTTCCAACGCCAATTGCAAGATTTCTTGGTCCAACCCGTGGATCTTAATATCCATCTGGATAGCCGAAATGCCATCGCGCGTCCCTGCCACCTTGAAGTCCATATCCCCCAATGCATCTTCCATGCCTTGGATATCGGTCAATACCGCAAATCCTTCGTCGTTTTTCACCAGACCCATGGCAATCCCCGCCACCGGTGCCTTAATCGGTACGCCGCCGTCCATCAGTGCCAGGGTGCTGCCACACACCGATGCCATAGAACTAGACCCGTTGGATTCCAAAATGTCCGAAACCAGTCTTAACGCATACGGAAATTCCTCGACAGAGGGAATGACCGGTTCCAGCGCCCGTTCGGCGAGCGCTCCATGGCCAATGGCGCGACGATTCGGGCCGCGCATGGGTCCGGTTTCCCCAGTGGCAAACGGAGGAAAGTTGTAGTGGTGGATATAGCGCTTGGATTCTTCTTCCCCAATCCCATCGAGCATTTGCTGGTCGCTGAGCGGTCCTAAGGTCATCGCAGTGAGCGCCTGAGTTTGGCCCCGCGTAAAGAGCCCGGTTCCATGCACCCGCGGCAAAATGCCCACCTCAATGGAAATCGGGCGGATCTCCTTCAGGCCACGTCCATCGGGTCGAATCCCTTCAACAATTATGGCGCGCCGAACCACTTCTTTAAGCACTTTTTTCAACACCGAAGCAATTAGCCCTTCGTGTTCCGGATAGGCCTCCGCCAAATCCTGGGCCACTTCGCGGTTCACCCGATCGATGTTTTTCTCCCGTTCCAACTTCTCGGGCGTTCTGAGCGCCGCACTCAGTCGTGCTTCTGCTCGCTCTCTGACCGCCTCCACGAAAGTTCGATCGGGCACAAAGGTGGCAAACTCGGTCTTGGGCTTTCCCGCGACCGTTTGGAAATTTTTAATCCCGGCGACAATTTTTTGGATCTCTCGGTGTCCAAAAAAAATTGCTTCCAGCATCTCCGCTTCGGATATCAAATCCGCTCCGGCTTCAATCATAAGCACCGCGGTCTCGGTGCCAGCAATCATCAACTTCAACCGACTGCCTCGGGCCTGAGCCGAGGTGGGATTAATGATAAACTCCCCATCCACCAAGCCTACCTCAACTGCACCAATGGGGCCGTCAAACGGAATATCGGAAACGCTTAAGGCTGCAGAAGCTCCGACCATGGTGCAAATCTCGGGCGAGTGATCATAATCCACTGAGAGCACCGTCGAAACGATATGCACGTCGTTTCGAAACCCCTCAGGAAATAGCGGACGAATCGGGCGATCAGTCAAGCGCGCCGACAGAATTGAACGTTCGCTCGGACGTCCTTCTCGTTTTATAAACCCCCCGGGAATTTTTCCCACAGAGTAAAGACGTTCCTCAACATCTACCGTCAGCGGAAAAAAATCGATGCCTTCGCGGGGATTTTTGGACGCGGTAGCAGTGACTAATACCGCCGTCTCTCCATAGCGGACCAAAACTGCCCCATTGGCTTGCCTCGCCAAGCGGCCTGTCTCCAAGTGCATCGTACGCCCGCCGAGAATCAATTCGGTGGTCTGTACCATATGTGTCCTCCCATATTCTACTTAAGATAGTATATCCTACAACGACGCACTCATACGGAAAAGAGCGGGCGAGCCCGCTCTACCTTCGCAATCCTAAATCAGCCACAATTTGATGATACCGACGCACATCTTTTGAACGAAGATAGTTCAAAAACGCTCGCCGCTGCCCCACCATCTGCAACAATCCTCGACGCGAATGGTGATCTTTCTTGTGGATTTTCAGATGTTCGGTCAATTCCAAAATTCTCTCGGTCAACAGCGCAATCTGCACTTCTGGTGATCCCGTATCCGTCTCATGCATGCGATGGGCTTCAATGACCGTTTGTTTCTTGGCTTCGGACAATGCCATGCTAATCCTCCCCTCTTCTCACGCTAGTGGACTTCGACCTGAGGAACAGAGTTCTCTTCTGCTAACATCGCCAGTAGCGCATCTTGATAAGCCTGAACCGCCGGTTTAGGCAATCCTCCGCGACGATATAAATCTTCGAGTTCTCGCCTCAGACGTTTAAATTGGCCCGACACGCAAATGACCGCAATTTTACCCACGACATCGCGCAAATCGGTGAGTTCCATGCTCCGCCCCCAATCCAAGCAGCATTTATTGTAGCACATGCCTTATTCTCGGAGCAATTGCACGAATCCTGCTGGATCTCCGACTCCACACTGCCCTGAATTAGGCCCCTCCACCGGTCCTCTTATTTCCATTGGGCAGGATCGTACCCAGCACGAGCTATCGCCACGTCGTCTTGCATGCGTCGGACTAAGTCCTCCACCCGGTCAAAATATAGTTCCTCGCGAATTTTCTGGATAAACCCAAACCACAGCGGCAATCCCGTAAGGTTATCGGTCCGGTCGATCACGTGCACCTCCAGCAAAGGCTGGTCCAAGTCGGCAAAAGTCGGTCGGAGACCCCAACTGGCCACGGCCGCCGCAGTTTCTCCCGAAGGCAAGACACAATAGCCGGCATAGACCCCCATCGGCGGCATGACATGATCGATCCCAATCGCCATATTGGCGGTAGGGATTCCCATACTCCGTCCCCTTCCGGCCCCGCTCACGACGCTCGCGTACACTTGAAACGGACGCCCCATCAACTGGGCGGCTTTGTCCAACTCTCCGGCAGCGATGGCGGCACGCACCCGACTGCTGGAGATTTGGCGTCCGCTCCGGTCATATACCGGATCGAGCACCTCCACTTCGACGCCATGCTCTTGGCCCCAATGGTGCAGCAATTCCGGCGTACCCTGCCCGCCCCGCCCAAACGTGAAGTTGTGCCCCACGACCACCATTCGAGATTTCAACCGTTGTCCGATTTCTTCGTCCAAAAACGCGCGCGCGGTCATTTCAGAAAACTCTTTTGTAAAGGCCAAAACATCGACCCGAGATACTCCTAATCGCTTGAGCAAGACTTGTTTCTCAGCGGTACTGGTAATAATAAAAGAACGCATAGGCTCCGATTTGAGCACCGTCCGGGGATGGGGATCAAAAGTCACCGCCACCAGATCCATTCCCAATTGCTGCGCATGGCGCCGCCCGCATTCAATCAATTGCTGATGCCCGCGGTGCACTCCATCAAAATTTCCGATAGTGACCACGGTACCCTGGCTCACTCTATCCATCGATGCCCTCCCCGATCGCATGAATCAATACCTTGCGATACGTCCAGGGAGGTCCCGCGACGACAGACACGACCTCGGAGCCTGCCACCAATGCCACCTCGCCTCGATAGTTTTCCAGTTCATGCCAATCCAATATCGGCTGCCCATGAGCAATCACCGGCAAACGCTCCCGATCTACGCACACCCGGGGGATGCAAAGCCCCCATGCGGTTGGTCTAAGCAGGTCTCGCCAGTGCTGGCCGAGGTCCGCCAACGGGACCCCTTGTTCCCACCGATAGACCCCTACTCGCCTTCGTTCCAATGCCTCGAGGTGAGACGCCTGACCTAAAATATCCCCTAGGTCTCGAACCAAAGAGCGCATGTAGGTCCCCTTGCCGACCTCGGCTTCCACCTGCCAGCGGCTCGCCGAACCCTGAATAATCTCCAGGCGATACACCTCGACGCGCCGAGGTCCTGGCCACACCGACCGCCCTTGACGAACCAAATCGTGGAGGGTGCGCCCGCGTTGTTTTAACGCGGAAACTTGAGGAGGAATCTGGAGGATCGATCCCACCAGAAATGGCAATGCCCACTCGATATTTTGCCGATCAGGATACGGCGCGCCCGACTGGGCATTCAAAACACCGCCAGCATCTCCGGTGGTGGTTAACGATCCCAGCACCATCCAGCCTCGATATACTTTGGGCCCATCATCGCACCACTCGAGCAGCCTGGTGGCCGAACCGACTGCCATAGGCAATACCCCTACCGCATCAGGATCCAGCGTCCCGGCGTGCCCGACCCTTTGGGTTCCAACGATCTTTTGAACCGCTCGCACCGCATCGAACGAAGTCATACCGACCGGTTTAAGCACATTCAACCATCCGTTGACCGTGCCTTTACTCATGCTCGTCAGGACCGTGAAGATCGTGCATCAGTCGTTGAATCACCATGCTTTTCTCAATAGACTCATCAAGGCGAAAATCGAGTTCTGGCGCATGACGCAACTTCAACCGACGACCCACCTCGCCTCGGAGAAATCCTACGGCGTGAGTCAATCCCTCCATGGTCTCGTGAGCGTTTTGGGCAGAGCCCAAAACGCTCACGAACACTTTGGCCACACTCAAATCGCGGCTGACCTCGACCCGCGTAATGGAGGCAAATCCGATCCTCGGATCCTTCAACTCGGTCTGGATCATTGTTCCCAGCTCACGCTGCATCATTTGCGCTACCCGTTCTGCCCGAGTGTTTTGCACTGAGTCACCTACCTAACTGGCCTTTACCTCTTCTTCAGTAAAGACCTCCATGACGTCGCCCACTTTAATGTCATTGAATCGTTCAAGCCCTATCCCGCACTCAAACCCGGACGCGACCTCGCGGACGTCATCCTTAAACCGCTTGAGCGAAGCAATCGGCCCTTCGTGAATCACTGCTCCATCGCGCAAAAGCCGAACCTGAGCAGTGCGCAAAACCTTGCCATCCACCACATAACAGCCGCCAACCGCACCGATTCGAGGCACTCGAAAAATCTCCCGGACTTCAGCTCGGCCCAAAATGATTTCCTGGAATTTGGGCGACAACATGCCCTTGAGGGCGCGCTCAACATCCTCGATAATCTCATAAATCACTCGATAGGTACGGACGTCGACATGCTCTCGCTCAGCAATCTGCCTGGCCTTCGACTCCAATCCCACCCCGAAGCCAATGACGATCGCTCCCGATGCCTGAGCCAGCATGACGTCGGTCTCGGTAATGGAACCCACTCCGGTATGCAACACTCGAACTCGGGCCTCAGAATGAGATAACTTACTCAGCGACTGCGACAACGCTTCCGACGAACCGTGAACATCCGCTTTAATCACCAGGTTAAGATCGCGAACCTCTTCGTCTTTTAGTCGTTGGTAAAACTCGTCCAACGAAACTCCGCGCGTACCTTCGTCAGCAGCCCGACGCGTTCGTTCCGCGCGAGCATCAGCGATATCTTTGGCCTGACGCTCATCGGTGAGGATGACAAAGTCATCGCCAGCATCGGGAAGCTGGTTAAACCCTAGGACCTCGACCGGAATCGAAGGCCCAGCCTCCGCGATCCGCTCTCCTTGATCGGTCAACAGCGCTCGTACTCGACCAAACACGGTTCCCGCCAAGAACACATCCCCGACCTTAAGCGTTCCCCGTTTCACTAATACGGTAGCCACAGGACCTCGGCCCTTATCCAGCTTTGCCTCGATAATCACGCCCTGCGCTGGACGGTCGGGATTGGCTTGCAGTTCCAGCAACTGCGCTTGGAGCACAATCGCCTCCAGCAACTGATCAAGCCCTTCCCCGGTGCGCGCCGACACCGGCACCACCATCGTATCGCCACCCCAATCATCCGACACCACGCCGTGCTGGGTCAGTTCGGTTTTCACTCGGTCCGGTTGTGCACCTTCCACATCAATCTTGTTGACCGCCACCACCATGGGCACACCGGCGGCTTTAGCATGATTGATCGCCTCTATCGTCTGCGGCATGACCCCGTCATCCGCGGCTACGACTAAGACGGCTAAATCCGTCACTTGAGCCCCACGGGCCCGCATCGCCGTAAACGCTTCGTGGCCGGGAGTATCCAGAAAGACGATCTCATGATCGTGCCAAGAAATGACCGAGGCCCCAATGTGCTGAGTAATCCCGCCTGCCTCCGATTGGGTTACCCGACTTGACCGAATCCTATCTAACAGCGAGGTCTTGCCGTGGTCCACGTGGCCCATTACCGTCACCACTGGAGGTCGCGATTGCAAGGATTCTGGGCTATCTTCGGCCCCTTGAATCAAAATTTCCTCGCGTTCTTCCACACTGGCGCGTTCTTCAACCTCGGCACCATACTCGGTAGCCACAATCACCGCGGTTTCCCGGTCTAGGTCATGGTTCACTGTTGCCATGACCCCAAGGCCAATGAGACGCTTGATTAACTCGTTGCTCTTCACCCCTAATTGGTCTGCCAATTCTTTCACCATAATCGGCCCACTGATGATCGCCCGGCGTTGCACCGGCGGCATATTGGTCTCATGGCGGGGCACACCACTTCGGTGTTTGGATTTGCGCTTATTGCCAAACTGCGCCTCGTCCCAATCTTTCGCACCCCGTTCTGGGGGTCGATTGCTCCGCGACCGATCCCTGGGATTGGGACTGGTGTTGGTCCGCCGATTGGGTCCGGGCCGTCCCGGCTGGGGCGCCTGAGCGCCCGGGCTAGAAGGCCGAGTCGGCCGTCCTCCAGCCGGAGCCGGCGGTCGATTCGTCGATCCGGGCCGGGCTGGTCCGCCTTGCGCCGGCCCCCCACCCGGTCGGGCGGGCCGAGGACCAGAGGATCCTGGGCCGGCGCTAGGGGGACGATTGTCCCGATTTCCATAGCTTGGCCGCGGCGATCCTGGTGCCGTCTGTCGATAGGGAGCGGAGCCCGACCGGTCCCCACTCGGGCCGCTACGTGCCGGTGATCGACCTTGATAACCCGAACTCTGAGGTCGGGAATCAGACGACGCTGGGGGGCGACTGCCATAGGGTCGCGACGGATTAGTGGGGCGAGCGCTTGGGGCCGGGCGACTGCTCGCGGAGCCTACCGGACGACTGCTTGGTGACCCGGCGGGGCGAGGGCTTACCGCCCCTTGACGGGTACCCGGACTGGCGGCTCTCGGACTGGCTCCTGCGGGCATGCTGGGCGGCTGGCTGGTGTTCGGAGCCGCCTCGCTCGACGGAGGGGGTGCCATGACCCCGGTTGGAGTTGCTGGTTTTGGCTCCGGAGGCAGTTTGCCTTGCATGATATCGCGAACCGTTAGCACCGCCTCTGGTTCCACTGTGCTCATGTGGTTCTTGATGTTTTCGACTTTCAGTCGGTGCAGTAGATCGATCAGGCGCTTGCTGTCCAATTTGAGTTCTTTGGCCAGTTCGTACACCCGGATTTTGTCCTTGTCTTTGTCCGCCAAACTCCATCCCCCCTATTTGCTTTCCCATGGCCATCCACAGTTTTTTGGCTAATGCCACATCTAAGATCGCAAGAATCGCGTGCGGTCCCATTCCAATCGCCGAGCCCAAGTCGACCTTCATTCCTGCCCGTACAACCGGGACTTTAAGATCTTGGGCCCACAGGTGATACTTGCGATATACCGACGTGCCTGCGTCTTCGGCGACCACAATGAGAGCTACCTGCCCGGACTTTAGCGCCATTTCTACCTGATGCGAACCCGGAGCCAACTTGCCCGCTTTGCGCGCCAAACCCAACCAATTAAGCCAAGTCGCCATGGTCTTCCGCTCCCTCGAGATCCCGATACAATGCGCTCACCATCTCATCCGTCATGGCGACTTCCAAGGCACGCTCCAGGCGCTTAGTCTTCACCGCCTGTTCAATGCAGGCCCGCGTTCCACAAACGTAGGCACCGCGCCCGGACACCTTCCCTTTTTTATCCAACACCAACTCATGGTTAGGCGTTCGCACCACCCGGACCAGCTCCCGCTTGGGACGCTTGGTTTGGCAAGCAACACAGGTACGCATCGGTATCTTTCGGGTCTTCACCGCCTACCAACCTCCGTGACCGGTCTGTGACTCCGGATGAATGTCTACCTTCCATCCGGTCAGCCGGGCAGCCAACCGGGCATTTTGCCCTTCTTTGCCAATCCCTAGGGATAACTGATTGTCAGGCACTATAACTCGCGCCACCCGGCTAAGCGTGTCAATTTGCACATCGGTCACATGCGCCGGCGACAACGCATTGGCTACTAAGGCCACGGGATCGTCGTCCCAGCGAATAATGTCTAGTTTTTCTCCGCGAAGTTCCTGAACGATCGTTTTCACTCGGGCTCCGTTCGGGCCTACGCAAGCTCCTATCGGATCCACATTCTCATCTTCCGACCAGACCGAAATCTTAGTTCGCGCCCCGGCTTCGCGGGCGATCCCCTTAATCTCGACCACCCCATCGTGAATCTCAGGCACTTCGAGTTCAAACAAACGCTTGATAAGCCCGGAGTGACTTCTCGACAAATAGACTTGCGGACCCTTTGTCGTCTTTTTGACTTCCACCACATAAAACTTGACCCGTTCCCCCGGGCGAAGAATTTCGGACGGTACTTGTTCGCTCGGCATCATAATGGCTTCCGTCCGACCGAGATCGATAAAAATAAGACCACGTTCTCCACGATGGACAATCCCGGAAACGATATCCCCGGCACGATTGGAATATTCCTCGTAAATAAGACCGCGTTCGGCCTCACGAATCCTTTGCACAATGACTTGCTTCGCGGTTTGAGCCGCGATGCGTCCAAAATTTTTCGGCGTCACTTCAAACTCTACCACGTCTCCGGGCATGGCGCCCGGAAGAATCTCCCGTGCTTCGTCCTCGGACACTTCCAGTCGATGGTCGGTCACGTTTTCTATTACCGTCTTTTGCGCAAAGACCTGGGTCTGCCCGGACAGCCGATCAATGCCAACTCGCACATTTTGGACCGATCCAAAATTTCGACGATACGCCGAAATCAGGGCAGACTCGATGGCCTGAAAGAGCACTTCTTTATCGATGCCTTTTTCGCGTTCCAAATCCTCCAGTGCGCTTAGCAACTCGGCGTTCATGGGCGAACCTCCTTGTCAACGTGAAAACCTCGATGGGCCCTTCTCAAGCGAAAAGAGTGGGCAAAAATCCCCCCACTCCGAATTCGAGCGTCTACCCGCTTAGGTTTCTGACCCGTCGGTCAGCCTGAGGCAACCGCCCAAAACCCGAGAACGACAACGATTCAATGGTACCACAATCGCGCTGATACCACAACGCTGGTTCGACAACAGAGCATCATTGGCCAAGAATGCTCGCGATCCACGAGCCCTTTTCGCTGCCACCTGCCCTCACCGCCTCGCTCTCGCTTCGGCGCCCAACCCCCGACCTCAGCCGGGATATCTGCGCTTGTGCTCGGTGGAGCAGGGTTGTCATGATGTTGCGCCGCTGCGGGCAGGAATCGGCCGTTCATTGTCGAATCCAAACCGTGTACACAAAAACCCTTGCATCAACCAGTGCGTCACCATTGGCGCACACCATTGCCGTCGGCACCAATGGGAATTATGGAAGAGCATAAAGCAGCGGGCAAGCAATCTGAACCTCGCGCCGCGCAGACGTCCAAGGAGGAAGAGGCCCATGGCCCAGACAGTGTTATTGTGCGGTAGCCGTGATTGGACCGATATCACTACGCTACACCGAACGTTAGATCATCTCGGTCCGGATGTTCGTATCATCCATGGCACCGGGGCCACCGCTTTCGAAGCCTTGCTAGCCGAAGAAACCAGCAAGCGCAAACTCTCGGTGCTAGCCTTTCCGGTAGAATGGTCAAAGTATGGAGAAAATGCCCGCAATGTGCGCAATCGCGCCATGCTTCGAATGGGGATCGATCAAGTGATTGCTTTTCGATTAGACGGCCCGAGTCCCGGAACCGACCACCTAATCCGTCTGGCCACGGAAGTCGGCATTCCCGTGCACGTGATCCATTCCGGTTCCACGCCATAATCCCATCAAAGCATCAAAGCAGGCGATGGGGGCTTAAAACCTTGCCCCCCTCGCCTGGGTCTTTTTCGGCTGGCCTCGGCGCGAGGTTGGGGAGGCGGCCAAGTCGTTTGCCTTGGCGTCTTCCACGGCCTGTAACCGCCCGTGCACCCGTACTCCGGCCAGATCACGGGCCCTCCGCGCCCCGAGTCTTGATTGGCGGAGTCGGCGGACAGCGCATGGGGCACTCTGATGCCTCCTGCAACGTGGGATCATTTGGGCCGGGTAAGCACTCCGCGAGCGCCCATGACCCCTTCGAGTCCGCACCCGGCACCGTCAGACCCAGATGGTCGCCGACGTCAGAGAAAAGTCAGTTGACTAGACTCCCCCAGATCTTTGAGTGCTCCCTGTCGACGCAACAGTTCCACCACGGGCTTGCTGACATGGGCTCGTTCTCTAAGATCGGCAATGGACAAGAACTCCGATTGCTGCCTGGCTTCTACAATGCTCTCGGCTAACGACTGACCCAAACCGCTCAAAGCGCTGAACGGAATGCGCAACCCATCCTCCTCGATGAGAAATCGGCTGGCATGCGAACGCATCAAATCGACCGGCAAAAATCGTAGGCCACGAGCCATCATTTCTCGCACCACCTCTAACACGGTCACCATTCCCCGCTCTTTGGGACTGGCATCGTTACCCTTCTCTTCGATGAGACGCATCGCCTGAATGACCGTTTTGATATCACCCAGAGCCGCTTCATCCGGAAAATCGGAGGCCCGTACCGAAAAATAGGTCGCGTAATAAGCGGCCGGTTGATGCACCTTGAACCAAGCGATGCGCCATCCCATCATGACATAAGCGGCAGCATGGGCTTTAGGAAAGAGATAGCTGATCTTGTGACACGATTCAATATACCAGTCGGGCACGCCCTGCTCTCGCATCCGGCGCTCATACTCAGGGCTCAGGCCTCGGCCCTTGCGCACCGATTCCGAGATGCTAAAGGCAGTCTTTGGTTCCAAACCGCGCTGAATCAAATACAGCATGATGTCGTCCCGGGTCGCAATGACTTCAGACAAAGTCGCCTGCCCGCTGCGTATGATGTTCTGCGCGTTATTGGTCCATACTTCTGTGCCATGAGAAATGCCTGATATGCGTACCAAGTCCGCGAACGAGGCCGGATGAGTCTCAGTCAACATGCCTCGAACAAATGACGTCCCAAATTCAGGGATGCCTAAACTGCCCACCGGACTGCCAATCGCTTCCGGGGTGACCCCGAGCGCCTGCACACCGCTAAACAGGCTCAGCGTCTCTGCATCCCGAAACGGCACCTGATCCGGCCCAATTCCGGTCAGTTCCTGCAGCAACCGAATCGCGGTCGGATCATCATGACCCAAGAGGTCCAATTTCACTAACCGACCCTCAATCGCGTGGTAGTCAAAATGGGTCGTCACCACATCGGAGTCGCTCTTGTCGGCCGGACGTTGGACCGGACAAAAATGGTGGATATCCTGGTCTTGAGGGACGACCATCACCCCCCCGGGATGCTGGCCGGTGGTCTTTTTAACCCCGGTCAAACCGTCGGCGAACCAGTCCACCTCCGCCGGTTTTAGGGTTCTTCCGGTTTCCCGTTCCCAGGCTTTGACCAGGCCGAATGCGGTCTTGGCAGCTACGGTAGCGATGGTTCCGGCGCGAAAGACGTGTCCTTTGCCGAACAATTCCTCGGTATAGCGATGAATTTCCGATTGGTACTCACCTGAGAAGTTCAGATCAATATCCGGCACTTTATCGCCTTCAAACCCTAAAAACGTTTCGAAGGCGATATCGTGGCCATCACCCTGCAGGGGTTGGCCGCAGCGCGGACAATCCTTATCCGGCAAATCAAAGCCAGAGCCCACGCCATCAGCATTGCTAAAGTCACTCCATTGACAGTGACTACAGCGATAATGCGGCGGCAGCGGGTTCACTTCCGTTATCTGCAGCAATGTGGCCACCAGTGACGATCCAACCGACCCCCGGGATCCGACCAGATATCCATCCCTGAGCGACTTCTTGACTAATAGATGGGCGATATAATAACTGACGGAAAACCCATGGTTCACGATGGAACTAATTTCTTTGTCCAGCCGTTCGGCTACAATGGCTGGCAAGGGATCGCCATACAAGCGGATCGCTTCCTCTTTAGGCAGGGTCGATACGACCGCTTCCGCGTCGGGCATGGTCGGAGCAAAAAGTCCCTTAGGAATGGGAGATACCGGCCCGATCTTTTCCGCCAAAGCCTTCGGCGCGTCGATGACCACCCGCCGCGCCGTCTCTTCGCCCAAAGAGGCAAAGCTGTCCAACATTTCCCTCGTGGTTCGATAGAAAAGATTCGCCGATCGTTGATGAAGCTCCCCCTTGGCTGTTTCCGCCAAAATATCTCGCAATATCTTTTGCTCCGGACGCAAATAATGGGCATCCGATACGGCGACCACCGGCTTATCACCGCGTTGACCGAGTTCAATCAGCGCCCTTTGGGACTCGATGGCCGTGGTCATGTCCCCGTAATTCTCTTCAGCCAACAACGTGTGCTCCGCATCTAACGGAATCACTTCCCAATAGTCGTACCAGTCTGCTAATGCGGTCAGGGTTTCATCGCTGGCGCCGCGAAAATAGGCTTCTTGCAGTTCCCCCCCGTGCCCTGGACTTCCTAACAGCCAGTGCGCCCGGTGCTTCACCAATTCCGCTTTGGCAATGCGGGGCACATAGTGAAAAGATTCAAGATGCGATTGGCTGATTAGACGGTAAAGAGGTTCGATTCCCTCTTGGTCCTTGACCAACACTACCACCGGCGTTGGTCGACCAAGAGTATAGGCCAGAGCATGGGGCTGACGCAGCCAACCCTCATCTTCGGCCTTGTCTTCCAGCACGGGCAACAGTTTACCAATGACAGCGGCGGTGGCCTCAGCATCCGCTAATGCTCGATGGTGTTGCGACAGCGGCACGCCTAAGGCTTTGACGAGCGGACCGAGACCGTGGCTTTTTAATTCCGGTCGAGCCAAACGAGCCAACGCCAACGAATCGAACACGGCATAGGGCCAGGTTTGCGAGACGTAGCGTCGATAGCTGGCCTGCAAAAAGCCCATGTCAAATCGTGCATTGTGCGCCGCTAACACGGACCCCCGACAAAACTCAAAAAATTCCGGCCACACCGCGTCTTCGGGCAATGCATCCGCCAATTCCTGCGGTCGGATGCCAGTAATCTCGTACGAAGTCTTGGACACCGTGCGCGAGGGCCGCACCATGCGATGAAATCGTTCCGCAATTTCTCCCCGAACCACTTTTACGGCTCCAATTTCTATCACCTCGTGACTGCGGGGGGTGAGTCCGGTGGTCTCTACGTCCACTACCACCATGGTCTGATCAGAAAACTGTCCCTCCAAAGCCGGTCCGGTCAAGACTTCAACCTCATCCAGCATATTGACTTCAATGCCATAAATCGCGCGCACTCCGGTTTTTTCGGCCCAGATTTCTGCTTCTGGATAGGCCTGGGCCACTGCATGGTCGACAATCGCCAACGCCCGATGGCCCAGCGACTGGGCCAATTGAAAAGCCTCAGCGACCTCATTCAGACCGTCCATCGCACTCATTTTCGTATGCAGGTGCAGTTCAATCCGGCCTTCGCCACTAACTCCGTCCTGAAGCGCGGGCGGCGCCTCAATGACGCCTGCGTCGCGAATTCTGAGCACAATCTCTTCCGTAAACTTGTCGACTTCGAGGTTGCCACGAGCGCGAATCCATTGCCCCCGGGTAAAGCCACCAGCCCAGAAGTCCTCTTGACCGCGGCGTTGATCGGCGCGCATGCGTATAGCGGATACGCCATCGGTCAAGGACAGCACCACATGCAACAACTTGTCTCGTCCCTCACGGACATTCACCGCGAAAATTTCGCCTTCGACGGTCGCCGTTCCGCTGTCGGCCAACTCCCGTATCGGCCGGGGCTCGTCCTGAGGCACCCCTTGACCCACTCGCGGTCGATCCTCACGGGCGTCTCGATCCGGCAAAAACACTGGAGCAGCAGGGGCAACCTCTACCGTCTGAGCCACCGTAAAGGCAAAAGTCGGTGCCTCGGGCCACCATTGCCGGATTTTCGCCTCGCCTCCCCAGCGCTGAAAAAGACTTTCGGCAATAGCGTTAGGAAAAACCACCTGAATTTCCCGTCCGTCACCAGTCACCGAATCATCCACCATGAGGGCATCAAACTGAGCCCCGTCTAGCCGCCACAAGCGGCGAAGCCGCTTGACCGGATCGGCCGGCCATGGATACGCCTGCACAGAGCAAGGCACTCCCATCAGGTCGCTCAACACCTGCCCTAATGCAACTGTGTGCTCGTCCTTTAAGGCGGCAGGCAGGTAACAAACGAGACCGTCCCCTCTGGTTTCCGCCAATACCGGAATCGCCTGGAATTCACCTAAACCGCGGCTGCGACACCACTCAGCCAAACGCGAATGCACCTCGAAACCTCCTAAATTCTCGGTATTTCCCGGATAATTTCCCAATACATCTTCATACGCGCCGCCAATCCTTTGACTAGGCCCAATTTTTCCTCTTTCATAACTTGAGAAACATCTTGCAAGACCACCTCTTTCGGCACCTTGCCCAGACGTTTCAACTGACGGTGAATCTGAAGTTCCACCCCAAAGCGCGCTTCATCAAGATTACTGCCCACATCACTCATCAAGCCTCGACGCAACGCCCGCTGCCCAGACAAAAATGGAGCCAATGCTTGTGCCCAATCGGTGGTCGGCCGCCCACCTTCGAAGATCCCCACGGTCGCTTCGTATTCTTCATCTAAAATCGGTTGCAAAAGGCTGCGCACATGATCCACGGTCAGACCGATCAGGTCGGCATCCAAAAACAACACGACGTCCGCATCGGCGCGCTCAACTCCAGCCTTCATGGCCGCGCCTTTTCCCATATTTTCGGCCAGTTCAACCACATCGGCGCCCAGCGCCCGGCTGACTTCCGAGGTATGGTCCCAGGAGCCATCGTTCACGACGATGACTTGGTCGACCTCGGGTACCGTCCGCAACACCCGCAACACATTGCTGATGTTGCCTTCTTCATTGAACGCCGGGATGATCGCGGCCACCCGGTCTCGCATTTGGCTATCTCCGATCCATCCCGTGCAGACCACGGTTAATAGGCGCGCGCAAATACCACCCGATGCCGGCTGGGTTGATGACAAACCGCACAGCCAGTCCATGCGGGCGACAGTCCTAACGGAAGACAGCGAATGGTCATGCTTGTCTCCTCTTGGAGATGAGCGGCACACGCTTCCTCGCCACACCAATCGCCGTAAAAAAATCCCCGTCGATCTCTAGCCAACGCTTCTTGGTAATCCGTGATCTCCACACTCCCGGCGTTCAAGTTGGCTAGCGCTTGTTCATACAGTGAGTGTTGAATTTCATCGAGCACCACACTGACCGCTCTTTCCAACTCGGAGGCAGCGATGGCGAACTTGGCGCCTCCATCCCGCCTCGATGCCATCACCTGGCCGGCCGCCACATCTCTCGGTCCCACCTCAAGACGCAGCGGAACCCCGCGCATCTCCCAATCGTTAAACTTATAGCCCGGAGTAAATTCGTCGCGATCATCGACCATTACCCGAGTGGACGGATCCAATCGCTTTTTCAAGGCATGACAATATTCCACAATCTGTGCCCGTTCTCCGCCTTTGCCAATGGGTACAATGACGACCTGAATCGGAGCCACCCGCGGCGGCAGTCTGAGCCCGCGGTCGTCGCCGTGAACCATGATTAACGCGCCCAACAAGCGGGTGCTGGCCCCCCATGAGGTGGTCCATCCATACTTTAACCCACCATCTTCATCCAAGAACTGAATATCGAAAGCCTTGGAAAAGTTCTGCCCTAAGAAATGAGATGTGGCCGCCTGCAACGCTCTGCCGTCGCTCATTAAGGCCTCTAAGGTATAAGTCTCCACCGCGCCCGCAAATCGTTCCCCAGCACTCTTGATTCCGGCGACCGCAGGAATGGCCAACACTTCCTGCATTAACCCCCGATACGCCTCCAACTGCTGCTCAGCTTCCCGCACCGCCTCGTCCTCCGTGCGGTGCACGGTATGTCCCTCTTGCCACAAAAACTCGGTGGTCCGCAAAAACGGACGGGTCGACTTCTCCCAGCGGACCACACTGTTCCACTGGTTGATTAAAACCGGCAGATCTCGATAGGATTGAATCCAACGCGCGTACATCGCGCCGACAATGGTTTCGGAGGTTGGGCGGACGGCCAAGCGTTCACTGAGCACTTCCCCGCCCCCGATGGTGACCCAGGCCACTTCAGGGGAAAACCCCTCCACATGTTCTGCTTCACGAGTTAATAAGCTCTCAGGAATTAACAAAGGAAAATACGCATTTTCATGGCCCGTGGCGCGAAATCTCACATCCAAATCCGCCTGAATAAATTCCCAGATGCGGTACGCATACGGGCGAATCACAATAAAACCTTTGACCGGCGCATAATCCATCAAATCTGCCTTTTTTACCACATCCGTATACCATTGCGAAAAATCTTCGGATTTAGGCGTGATTTCCTTGAGCGCCTTGTCCACCCAATCGTACCTCCTCGGCCACGTCTTCAATCTCTTTCCACAATTCGTCAACCATGTCCTTTTGAGCCACCTTGCGCACCATCCGTCCATGGCGATAGATGAGTCCCTCATCCTTGCCGCCAGCCAAGCCGACATCGGCATCTTTGGCCTCACCCGGGCCGTTCACCGCACATCCCATGACGGCTACCGTGATGGGTTCAGCTATTTTAGCCAATCTCCGCTCCAATTCGTTGGTCACGGGCCACATATCAAATTGCAGACGTCCGCAGGTCGGACAAGCCACCAAGTTAGCACCTCGTTCGCGCAGTTTGAGTGCTTTCAGGATTTCCCAGGCCACCCGGATTTCCTCTTCGCCGGGCGCGGTCAACGAAATTCGAATCGTATCCCCAATGCCTTCAGCCAGCAAAGTGCCAATGCCCACCGCTGATTTTATCGTCCCTTGAAAAATGGTGCCGGCCTCGGTCACTCCCAGATGCAATGGATATTGATAGCGCTCGGCCATCAGCCGATACGCCTCGACCATCGTCGGTACATCCGAAGCCTTCAAAGACACCACAATCTGATCGTAGTCCAGATCATTCAATATTTGTATGTGCTTGGCCGCGGAGGCCACCATGGTTTCCGCCGTTCGCCCCAAATCATGCAACAGACCTTTTTCAATCGAGCCCGAATTGACGCCAATGCGGATCGGAATGTCCCGTTCTTTGGCGGCCTTAACCACTGCTTCGACTCGTGAGCGATCGCCGATGTTTCCCGGATTGAGGCGCAGTTTGTCCACCCCGTGTTTGATCACGGTCAACGCCAAACGATAGTCAAAGTGGATGTCAGCCACTACCGGTATCGGCGAATGTTTGACAATGTCTTTCACCGCATCAGCCGCTTGCGGGTCCAGGACTGCTACCCGGACCATTTCACAGCCGACCTCGACGTAGCGCTGAATTTCTTCCAGGGTCGCCTTGACGTCGCGAGTATCGGTCTTGGTCATACTTTGCACCACCACCGGAGCCCCTCCGCCGATTTTGAGATCTCGCACACGAACCGCTTTGGTCAGTCTACGCTGTTCCACGCTACCACCCCTCGCTAGTCTTATCTTATCATGAATTCACCGCCTCAAGACGACAGCCGGTGGCTAATCAAGGAAGCCACATCATGAAAGGTGACAATGATCACAAAGAGCAGCAAGATCACCATGCCCACTAAATAGATGAGACTCTCATGATCGGGGTCCATTTTCTTTTTGCGTACCCCTTCCAACCCGAGAAAGAAGAGTCGGCTGCCATCGAGCACTGGGAACGGCAAAATATTAAACAAGCCTAAATTGGCTGATAAGGCGGCCGCCAACAAAAAGAGATAGTAAGCGCCTCCCTGCAAGGCGATGCCCACATCCTGCGCAATCCCGACCGGCCCTTGCACTGGCACTCCCTTTTGGCCCTCGACGAGGTGCACGAGAGCCACAAACCAGGATCCGGTCAGTTGGACCGTGGTGCTCACCCCGGTCGACAACGACGAAAGCGGCCCCAGACGAAGACCCGTAGCCGCCGGCCGTATTCCGATTAGATGTTGATGAACAGCGGCATCATAGCGGGTGCGAATGCGAATCTGCCGAACATGGTGGTTCGACTCGACGCCAATCACCATCAGCTGATTTTGATGGGCTTTAATGCTCTGGTCTAAGGCCGTCCAGGTGGGAACAGGACGACCATCCACCGAGACAATCCGGTCCCCCGGACGTATGCCGGCCTGAGCGGCAGGATAGCCCGAAAGTGTATTAGCGACGGTGGTCGTGGCCACGGGCACTCCGACGGCGCCCAAGGCCAACGCATAGAGCACCATCGCCAAAATGAGGTTCATGACCGGTCCGGCAAAAATCACTAGAAACCGCTGCCACAAGGCGCGATTGGGAAAGTCGCGGGCATTGGCCTCGACATTGGGGTCCATGCCGGCCAGACGCACATACCCGCCTAACGGCACCACCCTGAGCGCGTAGAGCGTGCCCCGCCAGCGCCTCTTCCATAATGCCGGCCCAAATCCTATCGAATATTCGTCGACCCCCATGCCAAATCCCTTGGCCACGAAATAGTGGCCCAACTCGTGGATAGCCACCAATACCCCGAGGACGACAATCCATGCAACGATAGTAGCCATGAGCACCTCCCCCAGGTTCCTTCATGATCGGGCAGAAATCAAGTCCTGAGCCATCGCTCGCGCCCAGCGATCGCCTGCTTGAATTGCCTCTAAGTTGAGTGGTCCCGACGGTCCTTTCCAACCTTCCACTACGGCTCGGGTCATCGCCACAATATCTAAAAACGGGATCTTTCCCTCTAAAAATGCATGCACCGCCACTTCATTGGCCGCATTCATCACACACGGCCCCAACCCTCCCGCGCGACCGACCTCACGGGCCAGATTTAGGGCAGGAAAGGTCTCATCGTCCGGCGATTCGAAGCTCAAGCTGGTGCCAGCCAAATCCAACCGCTCCGTGGCAATCGCCCATCGCTCAGGCCAAGCCAATGCCACTTCGATCGGCACCTGCATATCCGGCCGTCCCATCTGGGCCATCACCGCGCCGTCTTCAAATTCCACCATCGAGTGCACAATACTCTGAGGATGCACCACCACGGCGATTTGAGAATACCTAGCTCCAAACAACCAATGGGCTTCGATGACTTCCAGACCCTTGTTCATCAGAGTCGCCGAGTCCACAGTGATTTTTGCTCCCATATTCCAGGTCGGATGCTGCAAGGCGTCGGCGACGGTGACCCCCGCTAATGCTTGTCGAGTCATTCCTCGAAAAGGACCTCCCGAACACGTTAAAATAATCCGTCGAAAAGGTTGATCTGGTCTAAGGCACTGGAACACGGCCGAGTGTTCGCTGTCCACCGGAATAATCTGGCTACCGCTAATTTGAGCGCGCTCCATCACCAGTGCCCCCGCAGCAACGAGAGTCTCTTTATTGGCTAAAAGCACATCCATGCCTCGATCAATGGCTGCCAACGTGGGGATCAAGCCTGAAAATCCACTCATCGCAGCCAACACGCGCGCCTTGGGCGAATCCGCTAAAGCCGCCAGAATTTCGTCCATTCCGGCGAGAATCCGCGGACCATGACCATCCGTCTCAGTTTTTAGGCGACTGGCCCCAGCCAGATCGGTCAAACCCACCCAACGAGCGTTGAGTTCCCGGCCAAGTTCCCACAATTTTTCACCATTGTGATGGGCCACCATGCCTTCGACTGAGACTCTTCCCTGGAGTGATCGCACGACTTTAGCCGTGGTGTGTCCGACCGAGCCAGTCGCTCCCAACACAATTAACCGCTGTTCCATCTTGCTCAGATCCCTTCTTAAGACACCCATCGCTCACAGGCCGATCCTCTTAACGTTACTCCCCGACCAGCGTCGGATCAAACAAGAGATGGCCGACGGCTCTCAACATCACCGCCGAAATCGGCCCGACCAGAAAGCCAATGGGTCCAAACAGCTGAATCCCAACATAAAATGCGAACAATACCCATAGTGGATGCAGGCCGGTTTGATGGCTGACTAATCTCGGCTCGACAAGTTGTCGGGTCAGAGCTACCGATACCAGCACCGCTAACAGTTTGACGGCTCCCAGCATATCCCCCATGGCGACCAGCATCACCGCCCAGGGCAGAATCAAAGCCGTCGGTCCCAAAAACGGGATAAGATCCAGCAGGCCAGCGACTAATCCCAAGACCACAGCGTAGTGACTCCCAATGAGAGCTAAGCCCAGCATGGTCGTAGCGGCGGTGATAGCGACCAAGAGCAATTGCGCTTTCAAAAAGCCCAAGGTCCCTACCATGACCTCGTGTTCGAGCGCTTTAATCCGCGGTTGGAGGATTTCCGGAAATCCCAGCGCCCAGCTGCGTTCGATGCTTCGACCATCACGCAGCAAAAAATATACGGCAACCGCCGCCACCACCATGACTAAGATTCCTGCTGGAAGCCCTGAGGCGGCGAGCAACAGTTGGCGCAGCAGGGCATCTAACAGTTTAACCGCCGACCCGAATTCCGCGTTCAAAACCGACGAACTGACGCCCAATGTAGAGCGCACCTGGGCCGCCTTCTGCACCCACGCATCCAAAGCCAAGTGCCAGTGCTGCGTGTACTGTGGCAGCCTGCCGGTCAACCGCACCAACTCTTTGGCTACTAACGAAGACACCACCGCCAGCACCACTGCGGTCAGCGCCACCCCCAGCCCCAGCGCCATCCAGATGGCGGTAACACTCGATAATCCCACTTGCTTAAGCCAACGGACCATCGGGTCCAGAAGGGTGGCAATGACCACGGCAATGGCAAATGGCAAGACATATACCGCTAACCACTTCCAAAAGACGTACGTCAGCACCACCAAAATCGTCCAGATCCCAGCCCGCTTCAGCATCGAACCCAGATTGGGGCTTGCCATAGGTCACCTCTAGCCTACCTTATGCCCAAGCCCCACAATAAATAATAGGCTAGTGGCAACGCCATCAACGCCGAATCAAAGCGGTCAAGCATTCCCCCGTGACCGGGCAGCACGCTGCCTGAGTCCTTAACCCCGGTATAGCGTTTCAGATTGCTTTCAACCAAATCGCCAATTTGGCCGGCTACCGAAATCACCAACCCCAAAAGCAGACCCTGCCACAAGGGAACTTGGGCTCCGTATGCCAGGGCCATTCCTGCCAGCATCCCGGCCCCCGTCCCGCCCAGAGAGCCTTCCCAGGTCTTGCCCGGACTCACCCTCAGAGTGAGCTTATGCCGACCGAAACTCCGCCCCACAAAATAGGCAGCGGTATCCGTCAACCAAATCACCACAATAAAACCAAAAGCCAAATACCATCCGTGGCTCAGATCTCGAATGCGAACAAAAAAGGAGAAAAACCAACCTAGGTAGAGGCCGCTCCACAACGTATTGGCCGCTCCCTGAAAGCCCAACGGCGCTGACACCCAAAGGGTCTTAGCGGCACTAAACACCGCCAACAGGGCCATCAGCAGCCCGAGTGGCCAAGCCAACGGAACCGCGATAAAAAACGCCCAAACAAATAGACCGGCTAGCCACGGAAAATACGTAAGGCCTGCATGCTTCATCATGCGAGACATTTCGTAAACCATGATACTGGCCAGAATACCAAGCCCGAGGACCAAGACCCATCCGCCAAAAATGAGCAGACCAATCAAAATAGGAATGCCTACGGCCGCAGTTAACAATCGTTTGGTTAACATCTTACTCGGCCGCCCCAAAGCGGCGAGTCCGTCGCTGAAAATCGGAGATCGCTTCCAACAGTGTCGTCGGGGTAAAATCAGGCCACAACGTCCTGGTGACATAAATTTCCGTGTAGGCAATTTGCCACAACATGAAATTCGAGATCCGTTCCTCCCCGCTCGACCGGATAAGCAAATCGGGATCCGGCAAACCGCGTGTATCCAGGTGCTTGGCCAAATCCGCTTCGGATATCTCGCCCGGGGGCCAGCGTCCCTCCATAGAAACACTGGCCAGCCATCGGTTCACCGCGCGCACCAATTCATCCCGTCCGCCATAGTTCAATGCTAAATTTAAGATCATCCGGCATTGGTCCGAGGTGGTCTCCATCGCCTCGTTCAGCGCCTCCTGAGCACGTTTAGGCAACGCCGACACGTCTCCGATTGCCCGAATCGACACCCCTTGGTCCTTCAGTTCCTGGGTCTCTTTGCGAAGAAATTCCATCAATAAATCCATCAGGGCATCCACTTCCGCCTGCGGGCGAATCCAGTTTTCGGTGGAGAAGGCGTATACCGTTAACACTTGCACGCCCAAACTAACGGTGGCTTTAACGATAGGTTTAAGCGCCAGAACCCCCTGACGGTGGCCGAGCGCCCGGGGTAGATTTCTGGCTTTGGCCCACCGCCCGTTGCCGTCCATGATAATTGCGATATGCCGGGGAACCCGGGCCGGGTCAATGCCCAAGGCTTCTAACTCCGACTCGGACGTCGGCAGGTTCACGTCCGTAAGGTTCGCCTCCTTCGCTTTTGGCACCGATTAGGGCGTCATCAAGTCTTTCTCGCGGGTTTCGCTGATCTCATCGATAATTTTAATATAACGGTCGGTCAATTTCTGCACCTCAGTCTCTGCACGGCGCAGGTCGTCTTCAGAAATCGCCTTGGTTTTCAGCCCTTCTTTTAGCGTATCCACGGCCTCGCGACGAATATTGCGAATGGCCACTTTTTCATCTTCTGACCGACGTTTTAACTGCCGAACCAAGTCCCGGCGCCGCTCCTCCGTCAACGCGGGCACCGATACCCGCAGCAGCGTCCCATCCACTCGCACCGATACCCCTAAGTCCGCTCGCTGGATAGCCTTGTCAATCGCGCCTAAACTCCCCTTATCAAACGGCTGCACCACCAAGATCCTGGGTTCAGGAACATTAATCTGCGCCAAGTGCAACAAAGGGGTTGGCGTTCCATAATATTCTACAACAATCCGTTCCAATAAAGCCGGATGCGCCCGTCCCGCCCGCATGCCGGCCAACTCGTGTTCAAAAATCTCCACCGTCTTCCCCATTTTTTCTTCGGCGGCTGTGAGCGTCTCCTTAACCATGATGGTTACCCCCGACTAAAGTTCCAATAGATTCACCTAAGATTACCTTTCGAATGTTACCATAAACGTTCATATCAAAAACGACGATAGGAATCGAGTTGTCCATGCAAAGCGACGTAGCGGTGGCATCCATCACTTTCAAGTTTTCTTTCAACACATCCAAGTACTCGATATTGTCTAACTTTCGCGCGTTAGGATGGGTCCTCGGGTCGGCATCGTACACCCCCGACTCTTTCGTCGCCTTCAACATCACGTCGGCCTCAATTTCTGCCGCTCGGAGCGCTGCGGTGGTATCGGTGGAAAAGTAGGGATTGCCGGTACCGGCAGCAAAAATGACCACTCGGCCCTTTTCCAGATGAGTCATTGCCCGGCGGCGAATATATGGCTCCGCCACTTCTTTCATCTCAATGGCCGTCTGCACTCGCACGATCACGCCATGCTTCTCAAGCGCGTCCATTAGCGCCAAGGCATTAATCACCGTGGCCAACATGCCCATATAATCCGCGGTGGCTCGATCCATGCCTTTGGCTGATCCGGCAATGCCCCGCCATATATTGCCGCCTCCGACCACCACCGCGATTTGTACACCGAGATCCAGCACCTCATGAATCTGACGCGCTAGACTGTCCACGACGACCGGATCGATGCCGTAGCCAACATTGCCAGCCAAGGCTTCGCCCGAGAGTTTTAAGACAACCCGATGGTATTTTGGATCTCCCTCCACGTTTCGTTGTCCCCTTTCCCTACCCGAATATAAAAATGAGGGCACTCTTGTGCCCTCATTGCGCTGCCGACGATGCCTCAAGTTCCTCTCCACGTTCAAATCGAACAAATCTTCGCACTTGAATGTGTTCGCCCAACTTAGCCACTTGTTGCTGAATCAATTGCTCCACGGTCGTTTCCGGATCTTTCACGAAGGGCTGTTCTAACAGCACGATGTCCTGATAAAACTTCTGAATCCTGCCCTCAACCATTTTCGCCACGATATTTTGCGGCTTGCCTTCGTTTTCTGCTTGCCGAGTCAGCACTTCGCGTTCGCGCATGACATCGGATTCTGGAACCTGGCCCCGATCCACGTACCGCGGCCGGGCCGCAGCAATGTGCATAGCCAAATCATGGGCTAAGCCCCGAAATTCTTGGGTGTTGGCGACAAAGTCAGTCTCGCAGTTTATCTCTAGCAATACACCGATTCGCCCTTGAAGATGGATGTAGCTCTCAATCAACCCCTCCGACGCCTCTCGTCCAGACTTTTTCGCAGCCTGGGACAACCCTCGCTCGCGCAGCACGTCAATCGCCTTTTCCATATTGCCCGTTGCTTCCTCGAGGGCTCGTTTGCACTCCATCATGCCGGCACCCGTCCTGGTCCTCAATTCCTTCACTTGTTCCGCTGTGATCATCTCATTGCCCTCCCATCAATTCCCATCCAAAAGCTAGGCGACCCCAAGGCCGCCTAGCTTTTCAATCATCATAAGTTTCAAACCCGACTAGGCCTCAGCGACTACCGATGTCTCTTCGTCCTGAACACTGGCTGCAGCCGAAGAACCCGCCGATGCCACCGGGGCTGCCGTCACCACTTCGCCCTGGCGGCCTTCCGCCAAGGCTTCCGCCATCTTGGCCGTCAACAAGCGCACGGCCCGAATCGCGTCGTCATTGCCGGGAATCACATAGTCAATTTCGTCAGGATCACAGTTGGTATCAACAATCGCCACCACCGGGATTCCTAATTTGCGAGCCTCCATGACGGCAATGTGCTCTTTTCTCGGATCGACTACAAAAACCGCCGCTGGCACCGTTCGCATGCCTTCAATTCCACCCAAAGATTTTTCCAACTTTTCCTTCTTGCGACTGAGTTGACTCACTTCTTTCTTAGAAAAGCGCTCCCACTGGCCCGAACTCTCTTGCTCTTTTAGATCGGCCAATTGGCGTACACTCTTCTTAATGGTCTCGAAGTTGGTCAGCATTCCACCCAACCAGCGTTGATTAACAAAGAAGTCGCCAGACCTTTGCGATTCCTCTGCCACTGCTTCCTGGGCCTGTTTTTTGGTACCAATAAACAGAACACGTCCGCCATCTTGACCTACCTGACGCATGAAATTGTAGGCTTCTTCTACTTTGCGCACGGTTTTTTGCAGATCAATGATGTAGATCCCGTTCCGTTCTGTAAAAATGTAGGGCTTCATCTTGGGGTTCCAACGGCGAGTTTGATGACCAAAATGTACTCCCGATTCCAACAACTGTTTCATCGAAATGACTGCCACAAAGCACCTCCCTGGTTAATCCTCCGTAGCTGCTCACGTTCTCACCAGGCAGCAACGCTACGTGTGAATTTTTGTGCTTGCCTAGTATAGCATGACCTCACGATGGGCTCAAGCCGGGCCAGAGCGGAGATCAAGGTCCCGTCAAAGTCCTGCAACCCCCTGTAATTTCGCCATTTTTTAAGGGAGTGGACATTTTCCGATCGATCGGTTATAGTGAACCTCTATCAGGAAAATTACGGACGAGATGATGGCCTTTGG
>JAMCVM010000181.1 GCA_023475835.1 Bacillota bacterium
CGAGGGAGCGCACAAGACGACCATGCGACGATTCTGTTCGCGAATTTGAGCGCTGTGGTCAAGCAAGAAGCCGAACCGCAAGGGGACGTTCGTCGCGATCCGTATCAGCGAAAGTACGAGCGATATCGAATCCATTATCGTGGTGGATCGCCACCCTGAAATACCGAATGATTCCCTGGCTGTGGGCGAAACCGCCGGTGGACTTTGAGCGTCAACCACGACGATTTCAGCGCACGATCGTCCGCCTGATGCGTGATATTGTGCCAGTGATCCCAGGGATCATCACGCCCCGAAACAAAAAGCGCGGCCGCACGAATAAATTCGTGATCACTTTACGCCGCTCTCTATCGCGGCGAAACCGAGCAGGCCTGAATCCTAATCCGAGAGCGTTAACCACAACTTTCGAAAAGATTCGCACATTTCGAAGGATGGCTTCGTGTTGGTCAAACGAGACGACCTGTTATTCATTGTTGGATATGTCACTATCGAATCTAGCTTAGTAACGATGTTCGCGTAACATCACTGGTCCTATTTAGGTTATTTAAGTCAAACGAATAATATTCCTGCTGGAACAACCGTTCTCCGTATCCTTAACCTGACAACCTTGTGGTGCATCCTGAAAAACAGGCTAGAATGGATGACCACGGACTTAGCCAAGCCAAGGACAATACGAGTTGGCCATAACGCCTCTAACCGCGACGGCACTTTCGCGACTGTTCAGCCACCATCCACTTGTCGTATAATCACAGAAGTGCCGCGATAGGCTGACTCCGAGACTTTCGAGTCCGAGCGGACGGTGTCGCACTGCACGAAAAAGTCCACCCAGAGCGCCCCGATTTTCTCAGTTACAGAATCCTCACCGAAGGGAGCGGTTGAATGTTATGCCATCCGATTATCCATCTTCCAGTCCGACTTGGCTTACGCCCTTAATCGAAAGCGTCCAGCAGTACCAGGATCGGACGATCACGGCTGAAGCGCTTCATCACCATGCGGTCGATGCTCTGCTGGAGTTCCAAGCCTATTTTGTTGCCGCGACCGACGATTGGTTTACGCCCCTTTCCTCGGACGTCGACCATCCCGATCATCACGGATTGCTGTGGAGCGGCCAGTCGGATCGCCTTCAGATCCGTTTGGGTTTTTGGGTTACTACCCAAGAACCCCAGGATCCGCCCGCGATTGTATTCACCCTTGAGTCCTTAAAGTACCCCTTGAGCGTACAACGCTTGTGGTCGACTCCCGTCCAATCGCTCGACCCTGTCGATTTTACTCCGGCGGTCGCTGCCTGGAGTGCTTGGCTCGCCAAACAACCGCCTCCGATTAGACGCATCGACTCTCCCTATCCTGCTTCTCCATCCAAGACCTGGGACCGACTACCCGTGGTGATCTTCATCGCTTCTCCATTCATCCCCATTTTCGTGGCAATGACGTTTTTCTTACTCGTCCAACTTTTGGTTCGATGGGTTTAATCGTTTGATCTCGAGGCATGAACTCAGTCTCCTTCACCCCTAGCCCCCTCACAACCCAATTGGCATGGCGACGGCGAATCTTACACACGGTTTGAACACCGAAGAGCGCACCCACACCTGGTCAATGTTCAGCAATCCAGGCGCCGTGACCGCACGCGTAGGTTTTTCGCCGTCACCATTAAGCGGTTGGTTAGTCGCTTCGCCAGGGGTGTGGTATCTCTGCGAGGTGAACCGTGGATCATTTCTTATAGAATGCCCACCATCTTGGAGACGCTTTTCCTTATCAGACCCATCAGCAGAATGCAGCGTATCACGACGAAAGTCTCGACGGGTTGGATCTAAGAGCAATGCAGACGATGACTTTTGGTGTGCTAAGACTATCTGAACTTTATGGACTGACTACCGTCGTGTCCCGACTCACGTTATGCGGCGCAAATCCATACCAGTGTTTCTCACAGGGCTTGAACACAATTCAGCACAACACTTGATCCAGGGCGCCGGAATGTCTGCCCATCTCCGGTAGACAAGAGCCAGCGATGGTCCATCTGGCGGCGGGGCAAAATTGCAGCCATTGCTAAACCCCCAAGGAAACCCTATCCGAACACGGAACCGAAGATCCCCCTCAACCGTGATACAACCGGTCAGGCTGGGACTAGCCTAATGAAGGCCCAGGGTGTCCCACCCATCCCATCCATTCGGTCAGGACGGCAGGGGACCGCGTTTTGTCGAAACGGGCAGCTCAATCGAACCATTTTCTACCACATCATCGAGCCACCCTCCCGAAAACTGCATTGAGGCCGGATCGGTGTTGGCGCTAGCTGGTTCTGTCATCACTTCGACTCACTTTCGTGTCATTAGAGACACAACCGATAAGTGGAAGACGTAAAGCCGAGAGCAGCTCAACGGGCTAAGATTCGGCCAGGCGTTCTCGCGTGGAAGTAGTCCATGCAAATTTGCTTTCGATTATGAAACCTATCCCACGAAGGTTTACCAGTGGTCTATGCGGTATACAAACAGACGCGAGAGGGACTCTCCTCGAGTCAATCTCCTGGGAGTCAAAAAACCGCAAACTTCACGAAACAGGGATATCCAGAAATGGCAGTCCCTGAGGTTAGAGTCATCTGTTGAAGTATGTTTCGGGAACCTATCTCGGTATGGACGCCACGTAGTCGCATGCGCTTTGCCGTGCTATCCTGCGTGCGGATCGAACTTGGCGATTTGACAATGAAGCCGTGATCGCACCTACACCCCGTTAACCAGGACTGCTAGGTATCCGGTCAATTTCCTAAAAAACGAATCCTTGTGATCCGCGCGTAGTATATCTGCGTCGTTATCACGGTGCAGTACCGAGCATTGCCCAAAGTTCTTGTTGGCGGTAGAACGATCTCGTGCTTCGGGCTGAATTCGATGTTTGAGAAAGCACGGACGACAAGGTATACTTAGAGCGCCCCTGCCGTGATCCCTTCCATCTGTGGGCGCGAAAACAAGACAACTTTGGGAGTGCACACGACATGAACCATCACTATCTTATACCTGCATTAATCGCTGGCCTTATCCAAGGTATCGTGGAGTGGCTACCGGTGAGCAGTAAGACCATGATCACCATCTATTTCGCCGCCATCGGTATTAAGGTGCAAAATGCTTACAGTCTTGGGCTCATCGCCAACTTCGGCTCATTCTTTGCCGCCCTGTACTACTTTCGCAAAGAAGCCTTGCAAACGCTAAGGGCCCTGGCGCATCCCTTTGGCTCGGATCACTATGCCCAATTGCTGCGCTATCTGGTCATCGCGACCTTAGCCACCGGAGTGACTGGCATCCCGCTCTATATTATAGTTCGCCACACCTTTAGCGCCATCGGAGGATCGGCAGCGATGGTGGTCATTGGCATTTTGCTGCTGTTTACAGGCGTAATCGTGCGCAACAAGGAACGTATGGTTGAAAAGCAGGGACAAGCCCAAGAAAGCACCGATGCGGACCGCGTTCCCAAGTTTGGCGCCTCGGTCCTCACCGGTGCCATGCAGGGTTTAGCTGGTCTGCCTGGCATTAGCCGCAGTGGAATGACCATTACTCCCCTCTTATGGATGGGCTTTGAGGCCAAAGAAGCCATCCGCCTGTCGTTCATGCTCGACGTGTTGGCCCTTATTGGCGCGGGTATTGTGCCCCTTATCATCGGCCATGGCGGTACCCAAGCAGTGACTCAACTCGGTGTGACGACCACTATTTTAATGATTGTGGTGGCAAGCATCGTCTCCTTCTTCGCCATCAGTACCGTCTTAAAGTTTGCTAGTCGTTGGCGGACGTCCACCGCTACCTTCGTCATTGCGGGCATTACATTGGTCGTTGCCGTCTTAGCCCTTGCTGGCGTCTAGTACCCGACGACGTAAGTTCTTAATCACTCCGATCCATTCCGAATACAGAGCGTAGTGTCGATTATCGCTCAAGTAGAACTAGTACTGTGCGACGCATTCGGCCATCACGGTAAGGCTCATGGACCAATCTTCCACCGTTTGCCATCATAGGCGATAGATGTTCCACCACTTTTCGTGGATGGTGGAATCTTGTTACTCCTAAGATGGAAAGGATGATTCCCATGTTTCATTGGCTACAGTCCCCCAAAATCAGTTTGAGCGATGCTCAGCGGACCATCTTGGAGGCTCTCCAACGGGAACGCATGTGGCTCAACATTTTTTGCAGCGTGGCACGGTCGTGCTCTTAGCGGCCAGCGGCCAAAAGAATAAGACGATTGCTCAGGAGATGGTGATCAACTGCAATACCGTGAAGCGTCGGTTGTGACACGCAGGGATTGGGAGTCCTGTGGTTAGATGGTTAGAATCCACCCACTCTGAATGGTCAGCGCGAGCCTACCATGGCTTGGAGCCTTGGTAACGAGGCCTTGTGAAGCCCACGGAACAATGTCGCCGCGACCTGAAAAAGTGTATTCAGACCGGAGGAGACCGCCATGCCCCAGTTCTGGGGCGCCCCCATCGATGAAACATGGGGGGTTGCGCTATGATGGAGACGACCTCCGACCGAGATCGTGTTCACTCTGATGCTACGAGCTCGTAGCGGAGACGGATTCCGGCCTCGTCGAGCACCCCCGATTGGTGCGACCGCGCCGGCTTAGGCCGGCGATGCGTTAGCCCGCAGAGGAGAATTCTCTGTCGCTCCGAGGCTGTCGGAGGATCCTAGCGATCTGAGGTGAGAGCGATGGATTTAGATGTCGTCGTGACCCAGGGCGCGGGCTTAGACATTCACAAGCAGGTGATTGTGGCCACGGTGATCACGCCGACACTGACGGAGTCCCGCAGTCTTGGCACCATGACCGCCGATCTGCTGACGCTCGCCGATTGGTTGCCAGGCTGTGGCGTGACCCATGTGGCCATGGAAGCGACCGGGGTGTATTGGAAGCCGGTTGTGAATCTGTTGGAAGCGTACCCCTTTGACGCGGTCATGGTGGTGAATCCTCAGCACATCCAGGGGATGCCGGGTCGAAAGACCAATGGGCAAGATTCGCAATGGATTGCCGGGCTCCTGCGCATTGGGGCCATGAAGGCCCGTGATATTCCCCCGCGCCCGCAGCGGGAGCTGCGGGAATTGGTCCGATATCGGACGAGTCTGCAACAAACCCGGGCCACGGAGAGCAACCGTATTCAGAAGGTGCTCGAAGGAGCCAACGTCAAGCTAAGCAGTGTCATCAGTGATGTGCTGGGGACCACGGGTCAAGGGATACTGGCCGCCCTGGCGGACGGCGAAACCGATCCCACGAAGTTAGCCGACTTGGCGGACCCCCGCATCCGGGCCTCTCGAGAGACCCTCATCGCGGCGCTCACGGGCTTGGTCGACGCGCATCAGCGGCTGATGCTCCGCGTGCAACTCCAACATGTGGCCTTTTTGGACCGCCAGATCCTGGCGCTCTCGGAGGAAGTGGCCACTCGCCTGGCAAATTTTGACGACGCCCTCACCCGGTTGCAAACCATTTCCGGGGTGGAGCGTGGCACCGCCGAGACCCTGATCGCCGAAATCGGCACCGATATGCAACGGTTTCCCTCGGCGGGCCACCTCGTCGCCTGGGCCGGATTTAGTCCAGGCCAAGACCAAAGTGCCGGCAAAGCCTGGCCGGTGCGGACGCGCAAGGGCAATAAAGTGCTGCGGGCGGCATATTTTGATTGCCGCCTATGCTATTTTGCGTGCCCCCGACGTGGTCTATCAGGACCTCGGCGCGAACTATTTCTACCAACGGGACCCCGGCGCAGTGGTGCGACGGGAAATTCGACGCCTCGAAGCCCTGGGGTATCGGGTGACCGTCGAACCCGTCACCCCCGAAGCCAGCTAACCTCGACAGCATGGTCTAGTAGGCTCCACAAGGTCCCGTCAAAGTATTTGTCTTGCAATTGCGTCTATTGAGCTTTGGCGTCGGAATGGGAAATGTTCGAGCCGGTAGTGGTCGTGAGGTCCAATGGTCTATGCTTTGAGAGCATAGCAAAGTGC
>JAMCVM010000163.1 GCA_023475835.1 Bacillota bacterium
CGCCCCGTCAGGGGCGTCTGGGGCACTTCGTGGAGGAAACGAGGATGGTAGTACGGAAATGGTATAGTCTTGCCGATAAAGTGTGGAATCCACAGAATCTGGTGCGGGCTGCGGCAGCAGTCCTGTCCAACCAGGGGAGTCCAGGGGTGGACCACCAGAGTGGTGCGCACTTGTACCACCAATAAGCTAGACCATTGTCTTCGCTGGGCTTTCACTACACCTCGCCTCCATGGAGCACGGTAGCCCTGCCGGTCTGGTCTGTAAAGGTAAATACGAGCAAGGTTTCCCAAAAACCGGCTTTGCATTCCGGAAGCCATCCCACGAATGTACATCCGTGGGATACATGGTATACCAATCGATTCGGGAGGAGCTACCCCACCGTCAATCTCTAGGGGTCCAAAAAACCGAACACTTCGCACCAGAGCATGGCGTTCAGGATGACGAGTCATACCATGGGGGCCGCTTGCCCAAAACCACCGCGCTGGGACCCAATACTCCCGCGCACGGCCTGGCCCAAAAAACTCGATCATTAAAGAAATCCGCGGAATCCATGGCGAACTCTCGAGGAGACGCTTTACCCCCTGGGAGGGACACCCAGGGCACAAGATTCCGCAATTAAGATTGTTTTCTTGGGAGCAGATCGAACCGCTGGGAAACCTCGACGGCTTCGCCTTCGTCCTCGACGTCCTGCCGGATGAGTCGCTGATGCAGAGTTTAGAACGACATCGTGGCATTCAGTCTCCACCCGAACCCGAGCTCATTTTTCCAATGGATACACTCCACGGCATCACCCCGCCACCGTCGGTTCCGAGGCAAAGGCAGGGTATCAGTCGATGTGCAAGAGACCAATTTGCTGTTGGTAACCCGGCAATGTCGGGGCTTCGCCGCCGCCCCGGGCAACCGCACCAACCCATGCGCCGAAAACGTATTGGGTTTGATCAAGCACTGACCACCGCCGCACTACACGTCCGAAGATTCTTAAAGCGGAGCGCCTTGGGGATAGGTGCCCGCTAAACCCAACCGCAACGCCGAATCCGACAGCATGGTGGCCGTCCGCCTGCGAAAGGTCCGGAAGACCAGGCTATAAAAACACCAAAGATTCCGGATCGAATCTCGGCGTCATATGCTTAACATCCAACTCCAAGTCCAACCCAAGCTCCGATTGAAATGGCAATTCTACCGGAAGGGCTTCGGAATCGGCTCGACGGTCATTATAGTGAAAGGTCAACAACAACGTGCCCCGTATCGTCGCCTGGATCTGTTCGTCCTTGGCCTTGGGAATATAGAGTTTCAGAATCTCCAGGTCGACCACGTCGTCGACCTCAATATAGCCCGTTCCGTGCGAAATCTGGTCTCCGATCCACTGCCTGATACTGTCTCGCATATGGTCGTTTAACCATTGACGAATCTTGGTCGGTAGACTCTCAATTTCTATCGACTTCTGAGCCGGTGGATTGGCGATCACCACCCGGAACTCGGCGTCCGGATTTGATTGCAATGTCTGTTGCCGTAAGGCTTGGAGCACCTTCGAATCAAGATGCTTTAAGGCCTTCACCTCAATAAAGATCTGCCGATCCCCTCGTTCAACCATCAAGTCGACCAAACGCTGACCGACGCGGTATTCCCTCACCGTGCGATATCCCTTTGACGTGTAATCCGCTTCCAATTCCTCGATCTTGGCTAACTCAACATATCGAAGAGTGTCTTCCGTTAGGCTCATGACTCAATCCCACCCCCAACCGTAATCTTAATTGACGAAGTGACGTAGCCCACCTCTACCACCACTATATCTTGGAGAGTTTCGTCTTCAATCAGCTCGGCCACCTTTACCGGATCGCCGGGAAGTTCGTACTGGTCCTCGGTTAGGTTTATTTTTACTGCTAATCGCCATACGACATTATTGTCGTCCTCCAAAATCGATGGTGAGGCCGCGGGATTCGTCTTCCGCGAAATTGCATCCAAGATTGGTTTGGACAGATTGTCCACGTCAGTGTCACGCCTCGCTCGATGCAGATAGTAGATTCGCGTAAAGACTTTTTCATCACGCTTAAACGGCCATTCATGATCTGAGGCTGTCTCCACAGCGCTGCACCAAATGCGCTTGCGATATCCGTCCTGATGCTTCGCATTGGTGGAACGGGGTTTTTCAGTAAAATAAAACCAGATCGGTCTCACCTCGCTCTGGGCCTACCGATGGGTGGTGGTTTTTTGATTTTCCCTAATTATACGATTTTGCGTTGCTCTCGGTTCGCCAAGTTCGTTAATATCTTGCGGGAATAGAGAGGCATCGTTTTCTACCACCTCCTGGCTCCAATTAAGGAAGTTTGATGTGCCTCTGCACTATCTTGATTTACGCAAGGTTCGACAACTTTTTGGGGGGTCAGCTATTGCGTTGTGAGGAGGCCTGATAGCCAAACAACAAGCCATATTGTGCCATCCAGGACGGAAGTGACTACGTCGCAATGAAGTCCATTCAAGTCATCAGCATCCTTGGAAGCCAGTGGTAGACGGATTGACGTCACCTTCGCTTGGGTTTGGATCAGGAATAACGATAAATTTGTAGGTCTGATCATGGCGAATCTAGGGGAAAGTGAGCTGAAGTCTCTGGAGTTCGGGAAATATACGGCATTCAGAGCCAGGGGGACCATATCGATCTTTTAACCGGGAACACGACCGATTTAAAGACTTGGTGCTAACGTTCACGCGAATCATGCCCTTTATCACGGTAGACGATGGAATTGCCCAGCTCGATTTTTCCGTTCATCCACCATCCCCTTTGCTTCGGGACTTGGGCCTGGCTGGGCTTGGAACCCTGTTCGTCATTCCCACCGCAGATGAAGCTCCCATCGGCGAAGCCCTGCTAGCCAGGACGCGGCGGGCGTTTCCAGCCAAGATCCTACTCTATGCCGCCATTGCGGTAGCCTTGGTCGGAATAGTGACCGGCATCTTTACCGAGTGAGCCTTTTGATCTTGCCTCATCACGTGACATGATACCGAGTCCAGGCAGGTCACTCAGAAGTTATATTAAGTGGTCAGCCCTCCAACAATTTCCTCAGCCCCAGGCTGAAACCAAAAGGGCACGACCGACGTTTTCATATTATAGTAACATACGTCGTTGGATTGTTTTATGGGGTTTCGGAGGGTACCAAACCGTAGCCAAATCGACGAAACGCATGGCTTCGCCCGTACGCCCGAGACCATTTGCCACGCAGAACCGGGGGATAGTTTGGTGTTATCGCGACCGGTGTCCGCAACCCCAAGGTGAAGATAACCAAAGACGATGTGATTACGCGACGGGAGGTAAGCTGGTGCAAATCCTGTTTCTAGGACATGCTGGCCTGTATATTGAAAGTACCCAAGGGACTATTTTGTGTGATCCCTGGTTTAACCCCGCCTATTATGCGGGATGGTGGCCGTATCCAGCCAACGATCACATTGTATCCGAACGCATTATGCACCCCGATTACTTGTACATTTCCCACTTGCATCAAGACCATTTCGACGCCCGTTTTTTGCAAACCCACGTGGATAAGTCGACGACGGTCTTATTGCCTGCCTTTCCCGTTCCGGCTTTAAAAGATGCCCTCCAATCGCTCGGATTTTCTCGCTTCATTCACCTCAACGACGGTCGCTTAGAGACTCTGTCTAGCGGCCTAAAAGTGGCCATCTGGGCGCTGGATGCGCCTAGTGACGGCCCCTTAGGCGATTCTTGCCTGTACGTCGATGACGGCACGATCAAAATTTTCAACATGAATGATGCTCGGCCGCGCGATCTTGACAGCATTCGTCGTCTTGGCCCATTGGACGGTCTGTTTCTACAGTTTTCGGGAGCCATTTGGTACCCCTTTGCCTACGATATGCCGCCCTCTACTCAACGAGAACTGGGACAAGCCAAACGCACTAACGAAATGGCTCGAGCTCGAGCGTTTATTCAAGCCCTGAATCCCAAGTATGTGTTTCCCTCGGCTGGCCCCCCGACGTTCCTGGACGACACGCTCTTTGAATGGAACGATTTTGATAACAACGCGACCAATCCATTTCCCGATCAAACTGTCTTTTTAGACGAACTAGCGCGCCATGGCGTCGATGGCGGCCAGTTGGTTCTGCCGGGGAGCGAAATTCTTTTTGCCTCGGGAGATCTGTCGGTCCGCCATCATCTAGGCAACGAAACCTTAGACTCAATCTTTACAGATAAGCGGGACTACTTGGAACGGTACCGCACACGCATGGCGCCGACGCTGGAACGGGAGAAAGCGTCTTGGCCACCGGTGCCCTCTGACTTATTTGAACAGGTTCGGAATCGGCTGGAACCAATCATGGCGTTGGCCGACGTCACCGCCCGCCAAATTGGCGGCGATGTAGTCTTGGATTGGGGATCGACCAGTGCCCGCCTCGATTTTCGTCGACGCAAAGTCGTACCGTGGGATGGTCAACCGGTACGATACTACTTCCAGATGCATGCTCCCACGCTAGCCCTTGCCCTTCAGCAGGGACAGGTGGACTGGGTCAATTCCTTGTTCTTGTCTTTTCGATTCCGTGCGCGCCGCGAGGGAGAGTACAACGAAGCCGTCTATACGTTCTTTAAATGCCTAAGTCCCGAGCGAATCGAGTATGCCGAAGGCTACTGGCTCGAGTCGCATGCGGAAGACGAGCTGTTTGAAATCGACGGATATCTGGTCCAACGCCGCTGCCCCCACCTGAAGGCCGATCTTCAACGCTTTGGGGTGGTCGATGAACAAGGGGTGCTGACTTGTCGCATGCACGGATGGCAGTTTGATCTGGCCAGTGGACTCTGTCTCAACGCCGACGACCGTCAACTATACCGTCGGCTAGCCAACGGTTCCTCCGGTGACCGCAAAACCCCTTAAAGAAAGAAGCGAAGCGTACAGACCGCCTTGCCGGGCGCTGTACGCTTCGTGGCATTCATCAAGCTTTTAACTTCTTGGCAACCTCCATGAGGTGGGTCGCTTGATACCGGGCTTGGGCCAATACCGTCTCTGGGACTTTCCCGTCTTGGGGCTGAGAGGCGCTAGTCCCATATGGATTGCCCCCGTTGCCGAATACACTCTGATCTTGATAACCCGTCGGCACAATGATGGCTCCCCAATGCATCATCGTGGTATAAAAGCTTAGAATGGTGGCCTCTTGTCCTCCATGAGGATTTTGGGCCGAGGTCATCGCCGTTACCGGTTTGGCCAACTTGCCCTGTCCCCAAAGGGGTCCGGTCGAGTCCAAAAACTGTTTCATCTGCGCTGCCATATTGCCATAGCGGGTGGGAACACTAAATATGTATCCATCTGCCCAGTCCAAATCATCCAAAGTCGCCTCAGCCACCTGATCTTTAGTCGCCTCATAGTGGCTCTTCCATGCCGGATTGGACGCGATGGCTTCCGCTGGTGCTAACTCCGCAACTCGCCTGAGCCGCACTTCTCCCCCGGCTAGACGTACCGCTTCTGCTGCTGCCTGGGCCATTTGGTGATTGGTCCCCATGGCACTGTAGTAAATGACTGCAATCTTGAGATCCGCCATATTGTTGCCCTCCTTGTCGTGTCTTCCCCACCATCGTTGTATTCCCAAAACCATTACTGTGTATTATATGAATACAGTTTATCGCCTCCGAAATCGTTCGTCAAGCACCGTGTCTTATTCCTAGTAATCAGGCTCCATTGGAGCCTTGAAATATTAACCTCCCATTTGGGGCCAATCGCCTATGGACATCTGATGTTACGGAGCATATAATAAAGATTTTGGGATCCGGACGTCCGTAGGGAGAATCCCTATAGACGTCCTAGGAACGGGGCGGAAAAATCTCTCTGGGATTTGCTACGCTTCGTTATAACTTTGAACGAAACGGAGTGATACCCCTTGATGAAATCGCTGATCTCGATCGCTCGCGATATACGCTTGCGACACGAGGGTCCACGGATGGAGTGAGCG
>JAMCVM010000066.1 GCA_023475835.1 Bacillota bacterium
GGAGGCTCGGATGATGGCTGTGGGACAAGCAATCCGTCAATTCATAAGCCGGTAGTTTGCAAAGATGGGGCCCGTGCTCAACGAAAAAACGAAGCGTTTGTGGGCCGGAGCGAGGGCGCTCGAACTGGGCTACGGCGGCGTGGCCGCCGTCAGCCAACTGACCGGACTGGCTCCGAACACCGTGCGTGCCGGGATGCTGGATATCCAGGATCCTGAGATCCAAGCTTCCCCACGCATCCGCCGGCCAGGAGCCGGTCGCAAGCCGACCGTTGAGCACGATCCGACGTTCGTGGTCGATTTGCTGGTGCTCGTCGCCCCGGCGACCCGGGGAGATCCCGAGCGGCCTTTACTTTGGTCATCCAAGAGTTTGCGGAATCTCGCCAGCGAGTTGCGCGGTTTAGGGCATCAGCTGAGCGCACGGACCGTCAGCAAGCTAATGAAACAAGCCGGCTATAGCCTCCAAAGCCCTCGTAAAGTGCATGAGGGCAAGGCCGATCATCCGGACCGCGATGCCCAGTTTCCGTTTATTGCGAGCCAACGGGCGAGTTTTCAGGAGGCCGGTCCACCGACGATTTCGGTCGACACGAACAACAAGATCCTCGTGGGCAATTTTTTCCACAAGGGTCGAGACTAGACTGGCGAATCGGGGAGGATCCGATCCCCGTCAATGTCTATGACTTCCCCCCTTGCCGTCGGCAAGGCCGCCCCGTATGGTGTGTACGATATCGCGGCCAATGAAGCGTTCGTCAATTTGGGGCAGAGCCACGATACGCCAGAATTCGCGGTGACAAGGATTCAAGGCTGGTGAGACACCCTCGGTCGAGCGCGATATCCTGAAGCGACCCGCTTATATCCTACCAGCGACAGTGGCGGCAGTCACTCGGCCGTCAGTCGTCTTTATAAAGTCCAACGGTAAGCCTTGGCGGATGCCACAGGCTTGGAGAGCCACGTCAGCCATTATCCTCCCGGCACGAGTCAGTGGAACCCGATTGAGCATCAAGGGTTCAGTCCCATTAGCATCCACTGGCGGAGCAAACCCCTCGATAGCTTCAACACCGTGGTCCAGTCCATCGCTCACACCGCCAACGCGACCGGCCTCAAGATTAAGGCAGTGTTGGATGAACGGACGTACGACATCGGCCGGAAAGTGTCAAAAGCCGCCCTGGCTACGGTCAATATCGAACGGAACGCTTTTCAAGGACAGTGGAATTACATCATTCGACCCACTCCCCCGGCGGCGGAGAGCACCTAGCGAAACCGCCCTCGGCGGCACGTCCCTCCATAGCGCGACCTTCCAGTCTCCGGGTTTGCAGGAGGCTCGCCGAAGGCTCGCTTCTTTCACGATCCAAGGACGAATCATTTGATACGCACTCATAATTAACGTAAAATGACACATAATTCCTGGTACACTGCTGTTGAACACTCGCAGATACTAAGAATTCGTTCAAATTATTTTTTCGCGGGTCCTAACCGCATTCACTCAAGTCACTGACCACAAAATGAATGCGAAGCGCGCCTCGTTCGACGAGGGGTGCTCCGTTTTTCTTAACCTTGGATTTTTATCCAAACCCCCGTTGGTCCGAAACGTTCCCTGAAACACGGAGGACTGTCGTTGGTTGGCTAGAGGGAGAAGCTCTCCCAATGGGTGTCCAACTCATTGGGGAGATCCAGGCGAAGAGCTTGGACCCAAACCCGGCCCGCAATTGGCCGACAACCTTGAGACGCTCGACAAACCACGACGTGTTCATCGATCGTGGCTCGCGAGGCGTCTCTCGTACCCATGAAACGATCCCTGAAAACACGCCCGCGACCCAAATGCCGTAGCGGTGCTTGGCTGTGATCGTTTGACCCGGAGCACATCCGCCTTCCACGCCCTTGTCCAAGACCTGGCCTTCTAAGGAGACCACGTCAGGGGATGAAGCCGGTTCAACGATAGGCTATAGCGCTGCGCTTGATGTAGCAAAAAATAGAGCCTGACGCAATGTGCGGCAGGCATCTTTCAGCCGAACGACCGCCAAGACTAAGTCGTTCGCGTTCAGGCACATGGCCCTTCTACAGGTTCGCACTCTCGTTCATGGCTCGTCGCACCCGGCTCAGAAATCGGGCAATATCTTCGAAGGGAGGCGCTACCCGTTGTCCGGGATGCTCCGCTTCGCCCTGTCGCCATAAAAGTTCGATGGGCAGATAGCCGCGGTAAGCACTTTGTCGCAAAATACTAAAGAAGCGGGGTAGGTCGAGCCACTCCTCGGACCCGGGTCCGTCAGGATGTTCTTTCACCTGAAACCCGATCGAATAGGGCAAAGCTTTGGCGATATCGTGGTACCAATCGTAGTTGACCGCAGAGCCTCGAAATGGACGAAAAGATCCTGTGTCGTTAATGATCCCTAGATTGGGACAATCGGCCCATTGAATGGTATGAATAATTTGGTCGGCGGTGGACAACATGTCGCCATGATTTTGAAGGCCGATGGCCACACCATAGGCTGCGGCATATTCCGCAATCTCTTGTAACGCGGGAACGAGTCGTGTCCCGACCACTTGCTCCCAACCCATGGCATCAAGATCAGCGGGAATGGGGCCCGAGAAGACTCGAAGCACCGGTGCCCCCATTTCTTTAGCCATTCGCGTCCAGTATTTGGTGCGGCTGATATGGGTTAAGCGGACCTGTTCGTCCGGATGGACAAAGTCGTTGCCCACGCCCGTACCGCTAATGGCCATATGAAGATCTTCGGCCAGTCGGCGAATCGCATGGACAGACTCGATGACTTCGGCTTCGGCGATTTGCGGAAGAGAAGAGGGTTCATATCCCGGGATATAATAGGCGGTGACATCGACTCCGTCGAACCCAGCGGCCTGAGCCAGGCGGATGGCGGACAGGGTATCGAGCTTTGGCGCATCGTCGAGGCCTTTCAACCACGCTTTAAGATTGGCATCGAGACTATAGAAGTTAAGGCTAATCGGAAAGGATCCGGTATAGAACGGTCCTGGGTTGAAATCCATTACATTGTCTCCTTATCTTCCTATCGCCGCATGCGGTCAAATTCTGATGACCTCAGTAACGCAAACATGAAGAGCAGTGTCAAGGATTGTCGGGTGGGTTGAAGGCGACCAGCCGATTTCGTTATCTAGAGGACTTGCACATTCGACCACTTCTGGCTATGGTGGGCGTGGCATGGTGGCCGTGCTTGCATTTTTGCACAGGCGACCAACTATCGGGCCCCAGATGGTGGATTCGGGCGTGCGTGAGCGAATTGCACTGGGGAGAAAGGAAACCCTTGTGGCCGACTTCGTTCGTATTCTTAGCCAAAACATTGCGCCACTGGCCATCATGATTGGGCTTGGAATCTTGTTGCAAAGAATCTTTTGGCTTGACGTGAAGACCATGTCAAAGTTGCTCTTTTATTTATTTTCGCCGGTGCTCGTCTTTGTCAAACTCTATCAGTCGACCGTTCCCGGGAGCGTCTTTCTCCGAGTTTTGCTGTTTTTTGTCATCTTTTTTATCGCCCTCAACCTCTTGGTCGAAATAGTCGCTCGGATTCGTCGGTACCAGGGCGGGATGAAGAGCGCGATGCGCAACAGCGTCATCTTTTATAACAGTGCCAATTATGGGATCTCGGTGAATCATCTCGTCTTTGCTGGCAACCCATTTGCTCAATCTATCCAAATTGTCATTATGATGATGCAAAATCTCATCCCCAATACCTATGGGGTTTATAGTGTGAATCGGCATAAACAGACGCGGCGCCAAATCTTTCGAACTATTCGCGGGCTGCCTGCGCTGTACGCGATCCCGTTAGCGCTCATCATGCGATTTAATCATGTGCCGATCCCGGGACCCATTTACCTGCCCATGTCGTATATCACGGATGGATTTTTGGCATTTGCCTTGATCACTTTGGGTATGCAACTCGGGCAAATGCAGTGGAAAATCAAAGCTTCGGATGTCGCCTTATCGAACATTCTGCGCCTTTGCGCGGGACCCTTGCTGGCATTTGGCACGGTTCGACTACTCGGCATCCATGGGATTACGGCGGAAGCGTTGGTGCTTTCGGGAGCCGTGCCTACGTCGCTGAGTAGCATGATTCTCGCCGTTGAGTTTGATAACGAGCCAGATTTTGCTTCGCAAGCGGTGTTCTCTTCCACCATGTTTAGCATCGTCACGGTGACAATTGTCATTCTGCTCTTGCCGTTGACACGCTAGCTCTTGGAGCGAAGCCAGCGAGTAACGCGGAGAGAGTCTGCCTACCCCAAGGCCTTTTAGCGCTCGGCGCGGTTGCCTCCGGTCCTGGCCCGGTGGGATCCGTATGAAGACTAGCGCTGCCCCGACAATTGGATGCGGCGGCGACAGCCGATTTTCCCCAGGGGGGGGGATCCCCCGGCCGACGATTGACTTGCCGTTGGGTCGGCGAGTATGCCAGCCAAGCCGGGGCCAGTGCGGCAGGCGGTAGCGTTTAGGGGGGGACAACAGGCCTTGGTGGCGGACAGCGTCTTTTACGATGACTTCGGCGAGGCGATGGAATTTCGGGGTTCCATCCCGACGATTTTCAATCCGATTTCATATTGCATCGCCTTTCGCAACGGTCTGCCTTCAGATGGGAGATTTGGCCAAAGGGTAGGCCGTCTGGTCGCGCATCTCGGTGGATTTTCTAACATTCGCGAGGCTTCGCCGTTTCCGAGCGCTCTGCGCCGATTGGAGTCATAAGCTCACTTGCCCGTGCGGGTTGGCGATGATGCGCAGGCCACCGTGGGTTTTTACGACCATGGAAGTCAGTTGGAAGGTTGGCCCGTGGGGTATAGCGTCCGAGAATCTTTTGCCAGTTCCTTTGGTTGCCCGAACGGGAATCCTTGGAACAGGCAGGAATTTGACCCAGGTAGAGGGAAGGAAGCAAACAAGGAATCGGGATATCGTCAAGAGGAGGATCGATCATGCAATCAGCAGTCTATGTGTTAGGGGCGGGGGTTCTCGCCGAAATAGCAGTCAGTGCGGCGTTTGCTCGCCGTCTAGGAGATAAAGTGGCGACCCGCTTTGGATTGGACGGCAAGCCCTACGGCTACATGTCCAAAGGCGTGGCGATGTGGATGGGGCCGGTAGCTTCGGTGATCGTAGGCATCATCATTTTATTGCCCGGAGGACGGAATTTGGGGAGGGCCCATCTCTGGATATCAATGGCGATTCTGCAAGTGCTTTTGGCCGGAGTCATGGGATGGATTTTTCAAAGAAACCTAAACGCCGGCTCAAAATAGTGGCGGGCCTCGGTTCGGGGCGAGGCGGCGGCTGATGCATCATGCAATGGCGGAAGTGAATCATCTTGGATTGGAACACGGTCATGATCGGCGCTTGATGGCTGAACCTGCATCTGTGGGGACCCATGGATGGGATTGCCTGGTCGACAGTGGCCTCTCGAGTTTACGCGCATCTATTTGGGCAAAGCCGAGCATCGGAGGCATAGAACAGAGCCCGGCCCTTATCAGCGAATCGTCGGACTTCGCCAAGAACTTGAAGATGTCACCGTCAACTACCCCGCCCTAAAGGGCGGAGTTCTTGGGAATTCGGGCTAGGTTGACCAGGGAAAGCGGTACCCAACTGGCTCGGTTTGTTATAGGTGGGCAAGACGCACCGGCGAAGGTTTCCTCTGAGGACTCGCTGCAAGCCTTGTCAGTTCGCCACTCTGAAAGGCGAGGATCGTGCAGGCGAAAGGCAAAGCGCCGCAGCCGCCCGCCGTCTCCCAGAAGAGAGAGACGGGCAGGCCTTCCTGAGGGGAGGTGCTCGAAAGAGCACGGCGCCAAGGTCCGTAAGGACCAAGGAGAGCACCATGGCCGTATGGGTGCTTGGCCGCCCAGAGAAGCCTCTTATGCCGTGCCCGCAAAAGTGCACACAACGGTTGCTGGAACGGGCGATGGTCCATCCGATGGTGCCCTTCACGATCTGTCTGAAGGATCGCCGGGTGGAGGATTCGGGGTTATGGTCTCTGCGGGTGAGGCTGGCTCCCGGAAGCAAAAACGACGGGCATGGTGCTCGTGCAAGACGGGGAAACCGTGGATGGCGAGGGCGGCGAAGTCTCGCGGTCAGCGACCGTAATGTTGTTTCGGCAACGAAACATCGGGGCCGGGCGATTCGCGAGGCCTTAAGGCGCCGGGCCGCCGATGTCCCCGGAGATGGCCGGTGCGATCATCGCACCCGACTGGAAGGGTGGCTTGCGCCATCCTTCCCACAGCGTGTCGATGCCATAATAGATCGTGGGACAAAGTCTGTCCTCTCCATCAAAATGATCGGGGAGGGCAACCACCCGCGGACGCGTCTCATTCGCTATGGGGTTCCTCGGGGCCAACTGATGCCGCCGAAGGCCGTGCAGGGCGTTGAGACCGGGGATATCGTGAAGGTCCTGGTCTCTCTAAACGAAAGAAAATGGGCACGTATAGGGGCCCCGTAGCGGTACGGACCCATGGCAACTTCAATATCCAATCCGAACGAGGATGGACCGAAGGCATCTTTCATCGCTGCTGCACTCTCAATCAACGGGTGGATGGCTATGGGTATGGGCTCACGAAGAGAGCACCGGAGAAAGGAGAAGCGGGAATGGGGCGGACCGAGGATTCCCGCACGATTAGATGAAACATTTGGCAATACTGGGGACCAGCTCGAATGTGGGAAAAACCATCCTGGTCGCGGGAATTTGTCGTGCGCTGAGCCGAGAAGGGATTCGGGTCGCTCCCTTCAAGGCGCAAAACATGGCGCTGAACGCTTATGCTGTCCGGTCTGGTGGCGAAATTGGATATGCTCAAGCCCTGCAAGCCTGGGCGGCGGGGATTGAGCCCACGGTGGACATGAATCCGATTTTAATTAAGCCCCAAGCCCATCATCGGACCCAATGGATTATCCAGGGAAAACCCCAAGACCCTCCGCCGGATGGCGGTGCGTTAGCTGACCGAAGCCAATTGTTTGGCTATGCGACGGAGTCGTTTGACCGCCTGGCTGCGCAATTTGATGTGCTTGTCATCGAAGGTGCCGGCAGTCCGGTCGAGTTAAATCTCATGGCCGGCGACTTGGCGAATTTTCGCCTCGCGCGTTATGCGGATGCGTCAGTTCTCTTGGTCGCCGACATTGATCGAGGCGGCGTCTTTGCCGCCTTGTATGGCACCTTGGCCCTGTTGTCGGCTGCCGATCGAAGGCGGGTAGCTGGCCTCTTGGTGAATAAGTTTCGTGGAGACCCGCGACTTTTCGATCAGGGCCGAGAGATCTTAGAGCAGACGACCAAAAAACCGGTATTAGGGGTCATCCCCTACAGGCAATTCGCCTTGCCCGAGGAAGACGGGGCGGCCTTGGAATTCAAGCCCAAGCATTGGCCAACCGAGGCGGGAGTAAAGATATTGGTCGTGCGGCTGCCCCACCTCAGCAATTTTACCGACCTCTTGCCGTTGGAGAGGGAACCCGGCATTGCCTTGGCCTGGAAGACCGAGCCGGGGCTGGAGCGGCCCGACGTGGTCTTCATTCCCGGATCTAAGGCGACGATTTCAGATTTGCTCTGGCTTCGTGCCCAGGGGTGGGGCCATATCATTCAAGAATGGGAGCGGCAGGGCACGGTGGTATTTGGTATTTGTGGTGGATTTCAGATGTTGGGGCACAGCGTGTGCGATCCCTGGGCCGTGGAAGGCGATGTGCTCGAAGCTCAGGGGCTTGGACTCATCCCGGCGGTGACCGTGATTGGCAAGACCAAGGAAACGCATCAGGCCACCGGATGGGTGCAGGCGGAACAATGGCCACGAGTGCGGGTCAGTGGATATGAGATTCACGCCGGGACAACCCGGTTGAACCCGGGGACAACCCCTTTTTTGATGCTGGCCGATGGGCCCGATGGCTATGTCTCGACGTCTGGCCGGGTTATTGGCACCTATCTTCACGGCATCTTTGACCGCCAGGAATTTCGCCAAGCCTTTCTTCAGCGATTAGGGATGACGGCCACCGCTGAGAGCAATCCCGTCGATGCCGGGCTAGATGTTTTGGAAGAAGTCATCCGCGAATCCGTGGGAGTCAGCGTGCTTCGCCGCCTAATCGAGATCTAATTTACGGGTAAGGCGGGTTGGGGGACTTTTCGTTTCCGAGAATGCAAAGGCGTCTTCATCTGGATTTGAAGGCTCGTTTGAGCCGTCTGACCCGTCCCTCCCCGGGGCGGAGTCGAATGGGTCGCAGAGAGAGGCGACCCCCCAGTTGGGGCGTCGCCTATTTGGTTCCTTGCCTAAAATAATCGACATAGGATTCAAACATCGGCATGAGAGTGGACCAACGGTAGTTTTCCGCCGTGCGCTGGCCTTCGCGGCGGATGCGCTCTTGGTATCCAGTCTCTGCTATCGCACGCAGATGGTGGACAATTTCCTGGGGGTCGTCCGTCTCTGAGACTACGGCGTTGCCATAAGCCCGTCCGTAGTCTTCTCCCGTGGTGCCAATGACCGCAAGGCCCCCGGCGGCCATGACCTCCAGGCCCACCAAGCCAAAGGGTTCGCGGCCGGAATTGGCCAACACCGCATCGGCGGTTTGGTACAGGACTTGCACTTCGTCCACGGGCAGAAAGTTTTCCACTTCGATGATGGTCTCGGTGACGGTTTCAAGACTCTCAGGCCAAGCACTGTCATAGGCAACCACTGCCCAAGTCAGGCCCAGTTCTTGGGCCAAAGATCGCAACCTGTCGCGATAGCTCTCGTGTCCACCTCGAGCGATGAGGCGGGCGTTCATTCCGATGGCCCGAGCAGCGGCTAACGATCGGATAGCCATCTCCCAACGTTTGTCGGGATCGTAGCGTCCGATCTTAACAAGAAGCAAGTCACAGGGAAGTGCTTGTTTCAGGGCCAGGCTTCGCCGTGGCGAAATCATTCGAAAGGCTTCGTCAGCCAGTCCGTTGGGCATGACCACGGGATTCACGCCTAACGGCCACATCAGATGTTTCATCCATCGGCTGACAGTGGTGAGATTGGCCACGAAGTTTAACCGTGGCCAATCGATGCGATGAAAGCCAAACGGATTGTTAGCATTCCAGAGTAAGGTCATGTGGTTCCTGAGACCTTGGGCCCAAGCGAGGTCGGACAGGGCAATCACCGCAGGAACGGTTTGCCAGTCCTCGGCCAAGATGACCACATGGCCGTCTTCGGCCTTGGCCGGTATCAAAAACTGATCCAGCATCCGTTTCGGCCACGTGATCTCGAGGGCTCGAATTTTTTCTTCTTCTCCGTCGTACGCATGCCCCGGATAGTGTTCGGATAGGGGCTGGAGCAGTCGATGGAGAGTGACTCCCTCCCATTGTTCTTCTTCCGACGAGGTCGGATCGCCGACAAAGTCTAAGGTGGTTTCGTACCCCCGCTGTGCTAAAGCCGGAGCCAACCCGTTGACCCGGGAAGCTAGTCCGCCTACGCGACTATAAAGATCCGGCCCTTCAAACGCTAGCAGAACGTACCTTGTGGATCCTGCTCGGGACATGCAGTGAACCGCCTCCCTTCAGGGCTCGGCCTAGAAGACGGGCCTGCACTTGGACTCGTCGGCCCCTCGCGCGGAGCGAGGTCGACCCGGGTTGAATCACGGCGGGTCCGATGATATGCACATTGGGTTTGACGGTGGTTCGGGGATACACTAAGACGTTCTCCAAGTGTGCGCCGGATTCGATGACCGCTTCATCGCCAATGCCTGAGATCTTTTCAATATAGGTTGGATGATCGCTCGACGAATGGATGGTCGCCATAAGCCCCACCACGCTAGAGCGAATGACCGCTCCGTCGCCGATGATCACCCCATCATCGAGATGGACGTCCTCTAACGTGACCCCTCGTCCGATCAGGCATTCGTCTCCTATGGAGACGTTGCGAAAGTGGCAATCTGGGCCCACGTGGACATATCGACCGAGACGCACCGTCGTCCACGGAGAGGCACTCCCGGGGGGTCTGGCGACGCCAAAGTGGTGGAGTGGAGGATGTTGATCCGGACCCAGGTCAAAGCCAGGGGGGGTGGCGACCCCAGAGAGCAAATCGACCATGCTCTCTAAGTACTGAGGGAGACTGCCGAGGTCCCCGACCCAGCGCGCGGGAAAGGCTTGCACCAGAAGGTTTTGTCGGACTAACCACGGCAACAAGTCGTGACCAAAGTCCAACTGATGACTGCGCATATGAGAAATTTCCATGTGCAAGGCTTGTTCCCGCAGAACCTCGGCCCGGGTGAGATAGAATCCGGCGTTGGTGGTCAGCGGGAGCGTGGCCCAGTGAGGTCCAAAACGGTCTTTGAGTATCGCAGGGGATGGCTTTTCGAGAAAATCCTGCACCCGTCCACGCTCATCTAAAATTAACACGCCGTAGGTGTTGGCGACTTTCGCTCCCACCACTTCGGTGGTGATAATGGTCATGGCGGGCCGCCGACGGCGATGAACACGCGCTAGGGTAGCCATATCGAGGTCAATGAGGCTATCGACCGGAAAAATGAAGAGTTCCCCTTCGAGGTCAAAGTATTCGGCGGAACGGATGGTGGCATCGGCGGAGCCTCGGTCGAGATGGTCTAAAATGGGCGGCGAATATCGCACTGAAACGCCATGGCCTTCTCCATAACCGATCAGGGTTTTGACTTGAAAGCGGTTTTCTCGACCGCGGGCCACCATGATGAAGTCCTGGATGCCATCCGCCTTCATCGAATCGATCTGCCACTCAATAATCGGACGGCCTAAAAATCGGATGGCAGCCTTGGAACGCAAATAATTCGCGGTTTTCAATGTCAATGGTCGAGCACGGGTCCCCGATCCGGCAACTAATCCAATTCCAATCATTTGGGATCCCCCCATCACAATGCGATCAATGTCACCACGCGATGTTTTCGAAAAAGATTGGAAACCCATAATACTATTATCTTCTACGCAATTAAAGGCGGTTCCGTCCAGCAATCCTTTATTTTGCCCGGTGCGCCCCGAGCCTCTGGTCTAGCTATGCACCCGAAGGGGTCGAACGTTCAACCACTCTACCACTTCATGATACTCTTCATTCCAGGATTTTGCCCAGTGTTCTTCGCCACTGAGACCTTTTAAAAACAAAAAATCATCTTCCATCAATTGACCGACTCTGAACACTCCGGTTTGCAGTCGACGCAGGTCGACTGCGAAGGGCACGATCCGACTAATCTTAATGCCCGTGGCTAGATGGCGTAGCGCGCTTAAGTCGCGAGGGTTTCGGAGCAAGGCTTGGCCCAGACGGATGAGGGTGTGTTCTAGGCTATGGGACAGGCGGGTAGTGTCGCCCAAGTCGGGGTCGACCCGATGGGATTCGGCTAAAATCGACCGGACCTGGTCCAGGTCCAGAGGGTTTGCCGCCAAGGCACGCTCCAAGGATTGGGCCAGCACCCACCGGGCGGCATTGGCCAGTTGGCCGGGCACGGGAGTGCCCGAATGCCGGAGATAGGTGATCCACAGCGCATGGTGATCGTAAATCTGACGATAGGCCTGTTCTGCATCCATGAGCCCCCGCTTTAAGATTTGCTGGAGCACGGCTCGATGATCGTCCTGCGTCAATAGCGCCAAAGGACTCGGCGAGTTGGGGAAGGTGTGCTCCAGGATTTGAATGACCGCGGTCAGGTCGCCCCGGTCAAACCCCTGGCCAACCTCCGCCAATACGATTTTGAAGCGTTCTTCGCTCAGGCGTGGAACTACGCCGGCCCGCAGGTTGTGGTCCCCGAGATGCAAAGCGCCATAACTATATCGGTGACTTTCGCCCGTGACCTCGGACGTCACCATGGCTTGGCCGATGACCGCACTCACCGAACCGGCACTATACCACTCCCGAGATTCTTCGCTAAAGCGATAGCAGTAGAGTTCCCCGGTGGGGGGATTGAGACGGAACAGATCCCGAATGGCGTGCTGCACGGTCATTCGCTCCAAATCGATCATGCTGCCTTGCACGAGTTGACGATAGACCTCGGCTCCATCGGTGTAGGCGTTGAGGTTGCTCGGGGCCTTGGCCAGGATGGCGAGAAAGTCGGGGGCAAACGGCCCCTCGAAGAGTTCCTCCGCCAACTGAATGACGCGGCCGGCGTAACGCAGGACTTGGGCCGACTCGAGACCCGAAATTTCGTCGAAGAACCAGCCGCAACTGGTATACATGAGCATGGCATGGCGTGCGAGTTCCAACAGTTTGGCAATTCGAACGCGGTCATGTTCCGGAACCACTCCGCCGATATGACGTTGGTACAACCAATACCAGCGTTCGGGGGAGCGATCTAAGATTAATTGGATGTAATCGTTGCGAATCGCCCAGGGATCGATGGAGAGGCTTTCCATCGTGGTTTCGAATAATGGCATCACGGTTGCCGCCAAGTGGTCCATGGCTTGACGCAATGGGGCCCGCCAGGCCTGATTCCACCCCGGGTGGGTCCCTGAGTTGCACCCGCAGTCCGATCGCCAGCGGTCGACGCCATGGGGGCAGCTCCAAGAACTATGGGAGTGAATTTCGACTTCCATGGTGGGGGGGAACAGGGCCAAATACTGCGCATAGTTGGTCAGATGCACGTCGGGGTCGGCGTCGAGGCTTTGTAGTACGTACGACAAAGCCATATCCCCGAAGCGATGGTGGTGGCCATAGGTTTCTCCATCGGTCGCGATGCTGACCAATTGCGGGTCGTTACGGTCAAGGCGAAATCCGTCGAGTAGACGGTGTTTAAAGGCTTCCCCATTGTTTAAGAGCCCCTCAAAAGCAATCGCCTGCGAAGTCGGCCGATCGTAAAAAAACACGGCCATGCGCGTGCCCTCAAGGGCGATCCAGTACGGCTGCAAGGGGTCTATTGAGCCGTTAGGAACGTCAAGCCACGAGCCATCCGGCAGGCGTACGCGACGGGCTTGATACGGAGACAGCACGGTAAATCGAATATTGAGATGGGCCGCCAGCGTCAAGGTTTCTAGGTCGACCGCGGCTTCCGGAAGCCACATGCCTTCCGGTTCGCGTCCAAATCGATGACGAAAATCGGTAATCCCCCATAGAAGTTGCGTTTCTTTGTCGCGACGCGTGGCCAAAGGCATGATGAGATGGTTATATGGTTGCATCAAGGCGGAGCCATGCCCCCGGTAGCGTACTAGACTTTCGCGGTCTCCCCGTTGAATGGTCCGGTAGACGTCGGGACGGTGGCGTTCCAGCCAGGACATCAGCGTGGGGCCGAAATTAAAGCTCATCCGGCTATAGTTGTTCATCACTTCGATTAACCTGGACTGGTCGTCCAAAATGTGGGCCGCCCCGTTGGCTTCGTAACACTCAGCGCCAATGCGCTCATTCCAATCATGGTAGGGCTCGGCCGAGTCTTGGATCTCCACGAAATCCAGCCAAGGATTTTCCCTGGGCGGCTGATAAAAGTGCCCGTGGATACAAATGAATCGCTGAGTCACGAAATCCTCCCTCTAGGGTATCTTTCCCGTCGACCGTCCGGCAGATACCGAGAACGCTCAGTGTGAATGCGCCCTATCGGTATTTTACCTTACTCTGGGGCTAGATGTTTCAAGGCAAGTAGCACCGAGCTTTAAAGACAGGCATGCTACGTGCATGTGATTTTCACCATGACGTTGCTTTAACCTAAGCGGCTCGCGATACTAATGATACGATCCGGTGTCGACTCAACGGAGAACCCAACCGGGGTGAAGTAGTGTGGTCTTCACGCGAGGGTCTGATCCTGGAATCCTGCTTGAAGGCCCTGCAAGTATGATATTCTGGTCCCAACTATTGCCTGCATCACCCCTGGGCCACCATGGCGTCAGCCTCCATTCGGGGGCATCCGGGGCGCATGACACGGATGGAACTGGGGTTGAGTGGCACAAGATATGGTGTAGCGAGAGCGGAGGGAACCCCATGGAGTACCTGGAGGCGAACGGCAGACTACCGAATTCTGACGATCTCTATTATTTTAATCAAGGCACGCACTTTCATCTCGATCGGTTTTTAGGCGCGCAATGTTCGAAAGACGGGGTTCGATTTACCGTCTGGGCGCCGAATTCGCGGCGGGTGGAGGTACTTGGGGACTTTAATGGGTGGCGTTCGGGATCGCTAGAGTTGCATCCGATGGAAAATTCCGGGCTATGGTCAGGAGCTTCGCGGGAAGCCCGCATCGGTGATTGCTACAAATATGCGATTTGGCCGGTCTCTGGAGGATCGGCTCTAGAAAAGGCGGATCCGGTTGGGTTTTTCTTCGAGACCCCGCCCAGGACCGCCAGTCGAGTGTGGGATCTGAACGGATACGCGTGGCAAGATGCCGCCTGGATGGCAGCCCGGGCGGACCGGGCATTTCATCGCGAACCTATCGCCATTTACGAAGTGCATTTGGGATCGTGGCACCCGTTAGGACCGGAGGGGCAGGGGGTAAGCTACCGGGAATTGGCTAAGACGTTGCCCGCCTATGTGCGTGACCTCGGCTTTACCCATGTCGAATTCTTGCCGATCATGGAACACCCGTTCTATGGGTCTTGGGGATACCAGACTCTGGGGTATTATGCGCCAACGAGTCGTTATGGCACCCCCCAGGACTTGATGTATCTTGTCGACCAATTGCATCAAGCAGGGATTGGCGTCATTTTAGATTGGGTGCCCGCGCATTTTCCTCAGGATCCGCACGGATTGGGCAACTTTGACGGGACCCATTTATATGAGCATGAGGACGGCCGGCAAGGGGTCCATCCGGATTGGGGCAGTTACATCTACAATTATGGCCGTCATGAAGTCCAAAGCTTTCTCTTGAGTGCGGCCATGTTTTGGTTGGACCGTTATCACGCCGATGGCCTCCGGGTGGACGCGGTCGCGTCCATGCTGTATTTGGACTATTCACGCGGTGGCGATTTTGTGCCCAATGTGCATGGCGGCAACGCCAACTTGGAAGCCGTAGAGTTTTTGAAAGTGTTGAATCGGGGCGTCTATCAAGAGCATCCCGACGTCCTGATGATGGCTGAAGAATCCACGAGTTGGCCAGGGGTGTCGCGTCCGGTGCACTTTGGCGGCCTGGGGTTTGGCTTTAAGTGGGATATGGGCTGGATGCACGATACGTTGCAGTATTTTGGGCGCGACCCTATCTATCGTCAGCATCACCACGGGGAGTTGATGTTCCGAACCAACTATGCTTTTTCTGAGAACTTTGTTTTGCCGCTCTCTCACGATGAAGTGGTGCATGGCAAGGGTTCGTTATTCGACAGGATGCCCGGGGATTTCTGGCAGAAACTGGCCAATTTGCGCATGCTATACGGCTATCAGTACACCATGAGCGGAAAGAAGCTGCTCTTCATGGGCGACGAATGGGGGGAACCTGAAGAATGGCGGCACGATCACAGCTTGGATTGGACGAAAATGCGACAGCCCCCGCATCGCGGGATAGTTCGTTGGGTGCGCGAATTGAATCACGCCTATCGGCGCCTGCCGGCCCTGCACGTGAAGGACACGGAACCGGAAGGGTTCTTCTGGACAGAAGGCAGTGATGCTCAAGACAGCATCTTCGCCTATACGCGCCAGGGCGATGCGCCCGAAGAGACCCTGCTGGTGGTAATGAACGCGACGCCGGTGCCGCGGGCAGGCCACAGGGTCGTGGTGCCAACGCGGGGCTTGTGGAAAGAAGTGCTCAATAGCGATGAGCTTCGCTTTGGGGGCGCGGGCTGGTCGCATCCGAAACAAGCATACACGGAAAGTTCTGAACAGGACCGCATTTCGGTCTTGCTGAATCTCCCGGGTCTGTCGCTAGTGGTATGGAAATGGGCCACGCCCGATTCCAAGAATCCACAGGCAGCGAGGGGATCATGAAGCATTGGGTAGTCGGTCACCCGGCTGGCTGGGGCTACGGAGAGTGCATCTCCGGTGGAGACGATGGCGAGAAGAGCGGTGGCGCGATGCGGACGGTCCGCAGGCTCTCCGCGCTTTGCCCCTGCGAATGACGCGCTTGATGGCGGCCTAGGGTCCTAAATTTGCATCGTGTCTGGGGCAGCCCACGTCGGGTGATTGATGGCAACGAAATCCTGGCCCACGGGACGTTCCGTCAAGCTCTGACCCATGGCCAAGGCAGAGCCCGTCTCCGAGACCACTCCCTCCATCTTCTTTTCTGGACCTGACCGCGGGCGCTTTGGCGTGATTGGCGGATACTTTCCAAGAACCCAATTCCCACATCGCGCACGCGGACGCAATTCTTCCATGCACTGCACTCTACCGGCTCGCTTCGTTGTGTGACTAGAGGGGGCAGGTGCTCGGTCAAGGCGATGTTGACCAAAAGCCCAATGAGGTCCCCATGATCAACGATTTACTCGATCCTTTCGACATTGCAGATGCTGTCGCGAGCGTAGACGCCCTCCACACCGAAACTGAGAGCCGCGGTTCTCGTCGGCATTGTCGAAATCGTATGGGCATAGGGCTGATGCTCTAACGTGGCACCGAGGGAAGTGTCCTTTAAGATCGCGAGCCAATAGCTCCCATCCGGCGTTACTTTGGAACCATCGACCTTTAGTTGCCTAAAACCAGGTCAGTGCCCACTGCTCCGAGCTGTCGGGGCTCTACGGGATCGCACAGATAACGATTGGTGCAATGGTCGCAATGACATGGCGAAGCCTACGGCAAACCCGGCAGTTCAGAAGAACATCATTTGGAAGCGCTTCTGGGGACTGCGTTCGAGCATGCGCAAAACCAATTCTCGTATACAGGCCTGGATCGCCGAAAGGAGCGGTGGTGCTTACGCACTTTGTGGCATGGATGTGGACCTTTGAGTCGAGGGATCGAGCATGCAACAGGTTGAACTCACAGTTCCATTGCCCATAAAAGCATCGGGCGCCCGTCCCCGGCTATCCCCTTGGCCCTCGCTCCGGCCGGGCTGTAATTTCTTCGTTGATTATACCGACTTCGTGTGAACGGCAGATGAACAAGGCATAGGCGAAGCAATGGTCCCGGAAGCGAGACCGAGATTTTGGATCGTCGCCACCACGGAAGGAAGAAATCTCTCTAATTTTGCCGCCTAGACTTGGTCAGCGAAGGGGGCCTTGCAATCGGTCGGAATGTCTATACTGCCATGCGTAAGAGATCCCTAGCTTGGAGAAACTGGGTGCTGGGGGTGCAGCATATTGTCTTCGATGGGATCCAGGCGAAAGGTTCGGCTGAAAAATCCGTTTGGCCGTCGAGAAAAGAGCCAGGGCATGGTCAGCAACACCAGGGGGCTGATCCGCGAAGCCATTTTCGGAATAAACGATGGCCTGGTGGCCACGGTCGGCCTGGTCTCGGGTGAGGCACTCGCCCATCAATCGCATCGCGCGGTGTTAATTGCGGCATTGTCGGCGGTAGGGGCGGCGGTCGTGTCGATGGCCGTGGGGTCGTATTTGGCTACCGTCTCGGAAAATGAGTACAGGCAAAAGGAGATTCATGACCAACAGCGCCTGATTGACCGTCGGCCAGAACGGGAGCGGAGGCATGTTCGGCGGCTGTTGCACCAAATCGGGGTTCCGCCGACAACCGTGGCTCCGGTCGAAGCCAATATCGTGCGAAGTCGCCAAGGCTGGTTGAACTTTATGGTGCGAGAACATTTGGGGATTCACCTGGAACGAAACGAACGACCGTTACAAAACGCCATGGTCATGGGTATGGCCGTGATTGTCGGCTCGTCGCCTCCGGTCATCCCGTTTTTTTGGCCCTGGCCTTTAGTGTTAGCTCGTAATATCACCTGGGTGTTCGCGGTGGTCAGTGCTCTAGCCTTGGGCGCGATCAAGGGACGAATTACCAGCACTTCGCTTTGGCGAAGCGCGTTATCCTTCGGGGTGTTGGTTTCGCTATCTTCGCTGGTCGGATCTTTGATAGGGCTGGTGATGGGACAAATCGCCTAAAGTAGATCTTCGATGCATCTGAATAAAGGGACATCAGGTGCCGAAGTCTATGACGATGATTTTGCGGGGGGGTCACTCCGGCTCAGCAGGCGAGAGATTTTCCAATCCCGTATTCGCGATGTTTCGCGAATACGGGACTCGATTGATGGGATCTGAGCTAAGACGTTCAAGGACTCCAGGCTGTAAAAAATCTGGGTCTTCGGGCCGCGTTCTCGCATCGAGCACTGGAGGTGGGGATGGTGTCTACTAAAGCCTTGAATTTCATCCATCCGTCGGTCTCTTTACGCGATCTCTTGGTATAAGTTTTAAGCTTTGCCGGGATTTTCCCGATGAAAGCGTTTCCTGGACCGCTTCGGTCTTCTCCCCCTGGTAGGGAGATGAGATTGTGGCAGGCTTCCGCCCTGGGTGTCGCGCGTTTTTTTCGGATCTTTCGACTGGGTTAGGCTATTGCCACTCAAGCCACCTCGCGTCGTACTGTGCCCACCTGGTGTGAACCTCAGGCCGAAATCCCATGGTTTCACGAATGGTACTCAAGACGGGGGCAAGGAGGGCTTTTCGCTGACGGTAGCTTTGAGGTATTAGGGTTCACCCAGTTTCTTGATACTCTGTTCATTGCTGATCAATCATAACTTTTTATGATCATCGATCAAAATACGCTTCCGAGACCATCGGATCAGGGTTGACAGGCTGGATCCAAGTTTGCATCCTGAACGAGGAACTTATGTTTTCTGTGAAGGAGGTCGACCATCCTGTTACGATCGCATAAGATTCGCTTGGATCCCAATGACGTCCAGATCACCTATTTCCGACAAGCGGCCGGCACGGCCCGCTTTGCGTAGAACTGGGGGTTGGTCGAATGGGAAAAGCAGTATGCTGCGTGGAAGATCAATCCCACATTACCGAAACCGTCCGACCCGGCTTTACGCAAACACCTCAACGCCATGAAACGCGAAGCGTTTCCCTGGATGTTGAAGGTATCCAAATCCGTCGTGCAAGAAGCGTTGCGCAACCTGGGCGTGGCCTATGCCCATTGGTTTGAGGATCTCAAGAAACCTAAGAAACAACGGCGGTTTCACCATCCCAAATTCCATAAAAAGTCCAAAGATCGCGACCGGTTTCAATTGCCAAACGATCAAGTGAAGGTCGATGGACCCCGGGTGTACATTCCCAAGTTAGGTTGGGTGCGGATGCGCGAAGCCTTACGCTTCGATGGCCCGATTCAACGCGTCACGGTATCGCGCAAGGCGGATCATTGGTTCATCAGTTTGACGGTTGAGACGGCCGATTCCCAGCCCTTGCCTCAGACTGATCGTGCTGGGGGCCTCGACTTAGGCTTAAAAGACTTCGTGGTGACGTCCGACGGAATCAAGGTGCAGCTTCTTGCGCGATTGATTCTCTTAGAACAACGGCAGCGTAGACTCCAACGGGAATTGTCGCGCAAGGTAAAAGGTTCCAAGAATCGAGCGAAAGCGAAAATCAAGCTGGCTCGGTGCTTGGAAGCCATCGCCAATGTGCGCGAGGATTTCTTGCACCAACTGAGTATCCAGATTCTCCGAGCGTATGACATCATCGGCATCGAAGATCTGAATGTGGCGGGGATGATGAAAAATCATCGCCTAGCTCGCGCGATCGCTCGATCTGCGTGGTCCCAGTTCAAGGAATTTCTCCGTTACAAAGCAGACTGGTATGGCAAAACCGTGCGGGAAGTGGATCGGTTCTTTCCTTCCTCGCAACTCTGTTCGACGCCGGGTTGTGCGTATCAGTATCACGATCTCACCTTGGATGAGCGTACCTGGCACTGTCCCGAGTGTGGAGTCGTGCATGATCGCGACATCAACGCTGCGATTAACGTCAGAAACGCCGTAAGTTCTACGGGGTCTGCCTGTGGAGCCTGAAGCTCTGGCGGATCTTGCGGGATCCGTGAAACTTCCGGTGATGAAGCAGGAAGATGGCGACAAATGTGGCCAGTAATGATCACATTTGGATAAGTCCATCAGAACGGTTAGCCTCAACCAGAGTCACAGGCGATGCAGGTCTCTATGCAAACATCGGAGACCTGCATCTCAATCAAGCGGACATTGGGTTCAAAAGCTGTCGCCGTCTTAGCTATTGCGTCACTTCTCCGACCAGGTCCAGTCCGTCTCGATTTAGCTCCACCCCAAATCCAGGACGATCCGGCAATCTGAGCCGTCCATTTTCAGGAACCGGCTCCCCGGTGAGCAATGGAGAAAACATGGGCACCACTTTGTCGGCCTCGGGCGCCATCATCAGAAATTCGGCAAACGGACTGTTGACACGGGTGACCACAAAATGATAGCTGTAAACGCTGGATCCGTGCGGAATGGTCCAGGCGCCGTGGCTGTCGGCTAAGGCCGCAATCTTCAATAATTCAGTCATTCCGCCGCACCAGTTGACGTCGGGTTGAATGAAATCGGCCGCCTCCGCCTCTAAGAGACTTCGAAATCCCCAGCGAGTCGCTTCATGCTCACCGGTGCTGACCAAGATGCGTCGACCTAACTGTTGGCGCAAGGCTTGATAGGCCCAGAGATCATCGGCCGGGAAGCATTCTTCAATCCACTTGGGATGATACGGAGAGAGCCGCTCTGCCAATTGCACGGCATAGGGCACATCGAGGGCCATCCAGCAATCCATCATCAGCCAGAAGTCGTCGCCCACGCGTTCGCGCATGGCTCGGAATTGGTCCACATTCGCCTGGAGCCCGGCTTCGCCCGATCCGGGACCATATTGAAGAGGCATTTTCCCTCCCAAAAACCCCATTTTTTGGGCCAAGTCAGGCCGCGGTCCAGTGGCATAAAAGCGAATCTCGTCGCGCACCGCCCCGCCAATGAGCGCATAGACCGGTTCCTGGCGAAGATGGCCTAAAAGATCCCATAGCGCTAAATCAACGGCAGAAATCGCGTTCAATACGAGCCCCTTGCGCCCATAGTACAGTGTCGCCCGATACATTTGATCCCACATTCGCTCCAACTCGGTCACGGGTTGGCCAATCAGGAAGCGGGATAGATGCTCTTTGATAATCCAGGCAGCCGGAGGACCACCGGTGGTGACACCAAAGCCTATCGTACCATCACTGGATTCGACTTCCACCACCACCGTGCCCAGTACATTGAGCCCCCAAGACGACCGGGTGGCCCGATATGCGGGATAGATAGACATGGGTGTCGCGATTTCGCCCACGATCCAATGCTCTGTTCCCTGATCATGGTAATCGCCACCGCCGCTTCGCACGACATGGACCCGAATGGCTCGAATTATTTGTCGATGAGTCACCGTTATCGCTCCTCACGTTTCGTTTGCTATTGCAAATTCACGAACAAACCACCATCCACCAAAATATCGGCGCCATTGATATAGCGCGCGTCATCTGAAGCCAAAAACGCTGCCACTCCAGCAATATCGTTGGGCTCACCCAACCGGCCTAGGGGAACCCGTGCGCTATCCCTGGTCAAGATCGTAGGATCTTGGTAATGGGCTTGGTTGATGTCGGTCAAAATGGTTCCCGGTAAAATAGAATTACAGGTGATGCCGTAAGGACCGAGCACAATCGCCAGAGACTGCATCAGGGAACGAATTCCTGCCTTGGTCGGCGTGTAATGCGTCTGAAAGCTGCCCCCCACCAGGGCCGAAATTGAACTGAGACTAATGATGCGTCCACCTCGTCCCTGATCGCGCATAATTCGCGATGCAGCTTGAGAACACAAAAATGCGCCTTTAAGGTTCACCTGGTGTACCCGCTCGAACAGATCTTCGGTCAAATCAAACCATTCGACAAAGGGGCAGATTCCAGCGTTATTCACCAAAATATCCACTCGGTTCCACCGAGTCAAAGCAGCATCAAACATCTGAGCCACCCGGTCGGCATTTGAGACGTCGGCATCGGCGACCATCGCCGCACCGCCTTGACGAACAATCTCGGCCGCCACTTGCTCTGCCATCTCCGCTTCGCCAGGATGATTGACCACCACCCTAGCCCCCTCCGAGCCCAACCGAATCGCAATCGCTCGGCCTATGCCTCGTGAGGCTCCCGTGACTACCGCCACCCGATCTGCAAATCGCACCACTCCACCTGCCTTTTGTCTGTATTGTGTTCCGGAAGCGCTGGCTAAAAGTGCTCCCTGACCATGCGCTTAAAGCGTCAAAATAATCTTGGCAAAAGGGGCAGTCGCCGTCGCCTGTTCGGCAAATGCAGCATCGCCGACCTCTAACCCGCGCACATCCAACCAGCCACGGTCTGCGGGCAATCCTTCGCCGCTATTGACCAGCGCCACCGCACGAGAGAATTCCTCGTCCCGGTAACAAAAGCTTCCGTGAATAGACACCTCATCGCGAACTACTGCATTGCCGGGTACCGTGGTCGGATCGTGATGCAGACCAATCCACACTGCCCTCCCGCCTCGGTCGAGAGCGGCCAGGCTCTCGCGGCGGGTCTGATCGAGCCCGACGGCGTCGACCACTAGGTCCAATCGGTCAAGATCTCCCACCGTCTCCACCGCCTCGGTGGCTCCCCAGACTGCGGCCGCTCCTCTTCGCCTGGGATTGGGATCAGCGACGATCACCCGGGTTGCGCCCGCCAATCGCAAAAGTCGGGCAGTCATCAGTCCAATAATCCCCGCACCCACCACCAGGGCCTGGTCGCCGACGGCGACCTCCGCCTGATGCACTGCCCTTAGGGCACACGCCAAGGGTTCCACCATCGCTCCATGAATCGCATTGTCTACGGGATAGCACTGGTCGGCAGGCACTGCCACCCACTCAGCCATGGCGCCTGGGAAGTTGATGCCAATAATCTTTCGCTCGGCACAGCGTTGACGCTCCCCAGCCCGGCAATGCCGACACGTCCCACAACTGACTAGGGGATTCGCGGTCACCCGCTCGCCCACTTTGACCCCGACCGCGCCGTCGCCCAAGCTTTCAATCACCCCGGAAAATTCATGTCCCATGACCAATGGAGGCACGCGAAGACTGTTGTGTCCTAAATATCCCGAAATCTCTGACCCACAAATGCCGGCCGCCTCGACTTTCAATAAGACCCAGCCTGAGGGCACCTTCGGTATCGGCCCCTCTTGAATGGTCATGGCCCTGGGCCCCGTCCACGTCAACGTCTTCATCCTTGTCCGCCCTTTCCTTGTTGGCCTCGATCCTTAGCCACGCTTACCTGTCCCCCCGGGAAACGATCCAGCGTCGTGGGATCGTAGGCGGAGACAAAACATGCGGTGCTCGTACGCAGCCGATGGTATGCGATTTTGCACTCTTCCAAACTCTCTTGAATCCCAAGAGGTCGATCTTCTTCCAGGTTTTGATAATAAAAGACCACGTCGCTGAATCCGACCGGCCCTCGTTCCGTGTCCACAGTCACCGCGAGCGAACTGCGGTGATGAGTTCCAGCCCACCATGTCCGGATCCCGGGCGCTATCTCTTCTTCGTCGTCCAACAGCCGTATGCGCTGCTCAGGCCATGCTTCGAAGAGAAGATGTTGCAGCATACGATCGGGCACCGCCATATGACGTCTCGCATCAAAGAAACGTGGGGCAAACAAATCGACCCATCCCGTCCGTGACACACAAATTTTAGCCTTAGGAAATCGGTCAACATTGCCCACCGCATATGCCTGAAGTGGAGTCAGGACCACTGCATCCACCATTTCTGGCGCTATCTGATGACGGGCCAAAATCGCATCGATGCGTTGATCCGGGCTCACAGAAATCTGGGTGGCCGGCCCCAGTTCTTCCCGCCACACCGCATTCATATGGTCCAGGTAATCTAGCGGTGGACCCGTGTTTACCAACATCGTGCGACCCTGACCACGAATAATGAGAATGTGGACTGCAAGATCCAACGATTCGCCAAAATGATCCATCCAAAACACTTCCGGACCAGGCACCCTGCCTAGACTAGCCACACGTTCCACCCAAACTTCGTACATTCCCCACCTCCATAGTTCTCTCTTATGAACTTTGGTTCTAAAACATATCGACCTAATCTTCGAGCAGCCGCTCGCATTTTCCTGCCTGTAATAAATCTTTTGCCCCACTATGCTACGCTAAACGCACGTTATACAAGGAGGAATCGGTATCCATGCCTCTAGTCAAATCGGCGACACGAGTCGCGGCCTTATTAGAATTAGTCGCCCATCACCCTCCTGGGCTTAGCTACTCCGAACTATTAGAGGCCAGCGATCTTCCCAAAAGCAGTCTGCATGAACTCTTAACGACGCTCGTTCATGAACACCTGCTGCGCTATGATCCGTTGAGCAAACGTTACGGCTTAGGTAGCCGTTTGTTTGCTATGGCTTCCATGTTTGCCCAACAGTTTCAAATCGCTCCTGCCGCTTGGCCGTATATGACCGCCATCCGCGACGAACTCAATGAAACTGTGCAACTCGCCGTCTTAGACGGCGCGATGGTGGTTTACCTGGCCAAAGTCGAGTCGCTCAGGCCTCTCAAGCTAGCCTCATCAGTCGGCAGTCGTCTTCCCGCTTACGCGACCGGCATCGGCCAGGCACTTTTGGCCACTCTCACTGACACCCAATTGGCCATGCATTCTCCGCAATCCTTCGAGGCATTCACTCCGGTTACAGTCACCTCAAGTACCCAACTTCACGCCAAGCTCGAGGAGGCCCGTCGCGTCGGCTATGCTTCTGACCTCGGCGAATATTCCATCGACACTCGCTGTGTCGCCGTGCCGGTACTGGGTACTGATCATCAAGCGGCAGGTGGGCTGAGTATTTCGCTCTCCGCATCGCGCTTTGATAATGAACGCCGCGATCAGGTCGCTTCTATCCTTCGCGAGCAAGCCAAGGCACTTTCCTTGCAGTTAGGGGCCTTCAATCCAGATCATTGGCGCCGACCCTAGCTCACTTGTGTTTGGCGCCCTCCGAACATCAGGTATCTTCGCCCGTTGACACTGACAAAACGCGGAGGAAACCCGCATGAATACTGAGGTTTTGATATCATTTGAATAGGCTCTAAATGTTCTTAACCCCGGGTTATCATAAGCCCAGCGGTTTCGGGGAGCAGAAAAATCCTAGAAAAACACCCAATTTCGATCGCGAGCGTGTAAATGGAGACCGCTCAAGCGTTCAAATAGCCATCTATCGTACGGAACGCGGAATTCGAGAATCCCCCGGCTATCTTATCTTAGGGTCAAAATGATGATCTGGATCAGGCAGCTCCCGTTCCTTCGGCTCAAAAGCGTCCATAGCTAGGTGACGATTCATAATTCCAAGGGCGGCGTGGGGAAAACCACCACGACGATTAACGTGGCAGCTACCCTCGCTGCGGCGCAATGGTGTCAACTTAAGGGAAGCTCCTCGTTAGTGCAATATTCCGATTAAACCAACCACTATGTCTTGACACAGACTGGACTGTTTTAACAAAATTTGGTTCTTACGCACTTTCTGTTATTGATAGTCGACGTAGTAACCATGTACCGACCTAATAGGGCGGGTTTGCGGTTATTTGTTCGAAAAGTTTAGGGGAACTCGTCAAACAGTCCAGAGAGGATAGACATGTTGTGTGTATTTAGTGCAGTGCCAACAGTAAATAACGGGAAATACGCACAATAATCCTGTTTACTTATTGTCTAGTCAATGAGTAATAACAGAAAGTGCGTAAGAGCCCAAAATTTGCTATCCTCCTAACGAATTTCAAATGACAGGAGGAGGGCTTTCATGCTCACCAAAGTGCAGCACATTTATGAACGTGTCGCGGATCAACTGAAGGATCCCAACTTTCGCATCCGCTTCAGCTAACGCCCCGAGGATTTCTCACGTCACCGTAAATGGACTTTTTCGTCGCTCATGGCCATGATTCTCAACCGGGTGGACCGCACGACCGCGGTGGAAGTGCAGCACTTTTGCAAGACACCTCTCGCTGACGTCAGACGCCTCACCAAACAAGCCTTTTCGAAAGCGCGGGATAAGATCCAGGCCGCAGCCTTTACCGTCCTCAATCATACGGCGATGGATGGCAGCATCTTAGAAATCCCGAATACACCCACCTTGCGAGAAGCCTTCGGGACGATGTCGGAGTTGGCCCGGGCGCGAATCTCGCATGCCTTTGACGTCGCCAATGGCCTCTGCCTGAATGCCATTGCTGCCCCCCCTGACCACGAGTGAGCGCGATCTGGCGCGACGCAATATTGCCGAAGTGCGCAAGATCCTGGGGCCCCACGTTCGCATTTTATGGTGGGAGGACCGCGGCTACCCAGCCTTCCCATTCTGGATGGTGTGGGATCACGCGGGCGAATACTTTCTCATGCGTGTGCCCTCGACGTTTTATCCCGAAGAGTTTGGCCCCGTGGAGCGCGATGCGTGGGAAGCCCTCGGCGCAGTCCGGGGGTGACGA
>JAMCVM010000060.1 GCA_023475835.1 Bacillota bacterium
GTAGGTCGTAAGAATCTGTAGTTAACGCAGTTTTAACAGCTAAATTTCGTGTTCTCTGAAAATACGGATGGGAGCATTTTTGCCGCATATCTGAGCTTGTCTTCGTAAGTGTTGAACTTTTTCCCGCTTGCGAGACAATACCTTTCGATAATCTGATTTGCTTTCAACAAACTATTTCTTTCGGTCTCGGTTACCGCTATCACTTCATGTGCCGAAAGATGCCTGTAATCTTTGGGCAAGAGCATATACATTTTCTCAGAAGTGTCTCCAACTTCGCGGTGGAACTTTTCATAATGCTCTTCGGTGAATTCGTAAAACTCCTCTTCCTTTGGCTCAAACCCAATCTCAAAAATGACCTTTAGAGCTGGCCCAGTCTCAAATAAGAGCTCGTTTAGCATTTGCTATACCTCCTCGTCTCATAGATATCTGCTCGGAATGCACCGAGGCAGATGGTAGATGGACCACGATTTTTCTTGATTTTACCTTACCTCATCTTCAGCCGCTATTTCAAGATGGGATAGACCGAAGGGCGGTATCAACTGTGAAAGCATGCTCGCTATATGGCGGCCGCGAGTTCGATTGGGAACAAAAGACTCAGTGGATAGACGCCAAGTCGCCCCGGATCCGAATTGAGTTGTGCTATTTGCCGCTGTGAACAGAGATGATGTTGTGCTTGCGACAGATGTGGAAACAGGGATATTGATCGGCCCAGGGGCGTCGCTGAGCTTCAATTTCGGCAACATGGCCTCAACAGAAAACAAGCTGACTGTTGCGCAGTCCTGGCGCCTCGCTGATGATGCAGGCCGGGGGTCGCTCGACAAATCGCCCAAGCACTGGTGGAGAGCTATATCCAGGTGATTTTCGTCACCCATTTGGTGACATTCGCCAATCAATGGCAAGATTCCGCGGCGCCCTGGGTGCAGTGTTTGCGAGCAGAAATGGCGGTCACTTCTGGACGCGCGTCTATCAAACCGCCCATGGGGTCGATGGCGGCATGGTCACGTACAATAGTGCCAGCAACGGCTGGATGGTCTTTCAGGCTAATAATGTGAACCTCCCCGTGGCCGGTGTGCATATAGTAGAACGCACGCCTAATGGCGGACGTACTTGGACCGCCGCCTCCGTCAACCTAATCTCGGGGTTTAATTTAACTGGAGTTCTGCCTGCCTTCGATGGAGCTCATGGCATTCTTACTCACGACCATGGGGCTCTTCGCTATACTCCGGACCGATGACGGGGGGGCAGCACTGGAGCGGCCTATCCACTACGCCCATCATCGGGCACTCATTTTGTATAGGGCAGATGATTGGAGATCAAGTCGTCTGGATTCTCACCGCGACGAAGCTCTGGCGTTCGACGACCGGTGGACGGCTCTGGACCGTGCAAGGTACGGCACTTTCTCCACCTCGGCAAGACGGGGAATGACACGAAGTACCTCGACTTTGTCACCGCAGAGATCTGATGGATGTGGGGCAGTACGCTGACTCGTTCACAAGTCTGGAAGACGACCGACGGGGGCCGGAGTTGGACATCCTGGAGACCAATGGTCGTGCAGTGAAGAAGCCAAGAGTGCCGATTCACGTTCAGCCGAGCCTGTCCGAATATTAACATGAACGGGACGGCACTTCGGCCGCACGTTGTTTATGGCATTAATGGAGGCAAGTGTGACCTAAGAGATTCGCTCGCCAGTGTCGCCGTGCTTATGGCACTAACGAGCAGGATGATGGGCTAAGAATTTGGCGCTCAATCCTCTACGTGACTTGTAACCACTCCGCGCGTCGTGGCGTTGTACTTGCAGTGGTACTTGCTAAGGAAAGTGAAGTGATTTGTATGTCCGCACGACGCCTAGGCCGAGCGAACCCTGCAGCCATAAACCTAGCGGCAATCACCGCCCTGATAGCGCTAACGGGAGCGATCCCCTCGGTGCCCGTCATCCGCCCCAAGGCGACCGTTCTACAAATGGTAGGATCTGGTCAGAACGTCTGGGCGGTGATTCAGAGCGGATCCCAGATAGCCTTATGGTCCACCCCGGGGCCAAGCCGATCATGGACGCATCTCGGATGGCCGCGCGGCATGGATCCCGTACAATTAGTACGGGCGTACTCAGATGCGTGGGCGGTCTCCATTGCCAACCAATTGTATACAACGACCAACGGGGGCACGACCTGGGCTCCGGTACCGTTGCCTAGGCTGTTGAGCGCACATCCGCATTGGGCGCAAGGTCTGCGCGCCGCCAGCATAGGGTCTCACACGTTGGCCTTGTTAGCTTGGGGGCCTGAGGCGGCATTTCAGTCGGCCAAACTGCTATGGATTAGCCCCAACAACGGCCATAGCTGGACGCGTGTTGCCCATTCCATCGCTGGACCGCTGGGGACCACGGTAGCCTGGTGGCCGAAAAATACGGAGGCCACGTTGCCCACCTCGGGCGATCCGGAAGCATTTAAGCTGCTGGGAAGTCACCACGGCTATCTCATATCCACCACAGCGGGCGGACCATTTCTATGGAAGACAGCCAATGCTGGAAGGGCATGGGCCCCGGTCTCTGTGCGAGGGCTGCCTCGGCGCCAAGAAGACGAAGGCGTGATGATCGACAACACCCAGTGGAAGAATGGCATCGGCTGGGTTGCGGTGGCCTCTGGTGAAGGGCCAGAATTGATTCGCTTAACTCAGACGACCGCTAGTATTGTCGCCCTTCCTCTGCGATTAACCCACAGCGTGGCGGCGGCTATGATAAGCGCCACCTCCGGGGTCGTAATTGGCCAAGCTATGGGAGATTGGAAGTTGCTGACAACGACTGATAGTGGGAAGGCGTGGACGTCACTGAAGTTGGACAAGCGGACCTTGCCGTCCCCCGGGCCTGTCTCCCAAATCTACGCGACACCCCAACGCCTTTGGGTTGTCTTAACCGGACAACTCTATACCGGCCTTCTGAGCAACGCAAAGGCATGGCATACCATAAAGCTTCCATAAAGCGGGAACTTTTTATCACCTAATCCGAAAACCCGAGGAACCCTTCGCGGCTCGTCGGGTTTTCGAGAAGATCGGCCTGAAGTCATAGGCCCGGTCATCATCGCTATCACTAAATTGGCTCGTATTGACGGGCTTGCCAAATCCGTTCAGGAAAGAAACATCTGGGCTGGCGTTCCCGTCAACATAAGTCCAGAAATAGCCGGCGAACCGTTTGTTCCGAGAGTCGGACAACCTAACCAAGGGGTAAGATTAGAGTCGGTCAATACGCTTGCAGCAAGGTTAGCAATTGGCGATCCAACTTGTGGCCATGCCAATCTTCGTAGGCCACGTCCTGGCGGTCAGTGTCAAGAATGCCGAAATCCCGTCGAAAGTTCCAGATGCTCCAGCCGATCTGAAATTCAGACAGGATTTCCAACACATCGCGATACCAGGCTAGGGTGACCGGATGAGGCGTATGGTTGTAAACTCCCATTTCCCCGCAGTGCACGAATACACCGGACTCGGCCAGTTTTGCCCAATTTTCGTAGTGGCGGTAAAGGCGTTCACGGTTCCATGGATCCGGGTGATTGGCATTTTCTTCCGGCCAAACCGGAACCGGCCAGTCCGTTTGCGGAATCCAAGAGGCTCGGTAATGGGTAAGGCTGCTGGGATAATAGGCACGACAACTTTGGCCGATGCCTAAGTCGGCAAGATTCCAACAGGGTTCGTTGCCGACCGAATGGCCTTCGCAGAGGATGAAACGGTCGGGGTCTGCTTGGCGAATCGCAGCGACACCCGCTCGAACCACCCGTTCATAATCTTCGAGGCGCATGCCCTCTTCACTCGGCGCCGGAGGTTCATTGACGAGATCAAAGCTAAGATCTTTCGAAGGGATGCTGCGATAGCGATTGGCAAATAGGTTCCAATGAAAAGCAAAAGCCTGTTCGGCGGACGTGTCGTGCCACAAGTCAAAAGGTTCGTCCGGTCCCGGGTTGATGCAATATCCTGGAGCTCGGTGGAAGTTGAGGGATACGTGGAGTCCGTAGGTCTGGCCCAGGCGGATGACCCGATCGACTTTTTCCAGCATGCCTTCGTCAATTTGGTAGACGTCGGGATGCGGTGCCCAGAGTCGATAACTCATCGGAATTCGCACAAAGTTAAATCCCCAATCCCGGATCCAGCGAAAGTCAGCTTCATCAAAATTGCCATCATTATGGTCGGTAAACATCGATACCAAATTAAATCCACGCCAGCGAATCTTTGGTTTCAAAACATCGACCTCCTGTGAGAGATTGGGTATTGGTCTATGCGAGATGTGTGATGGCCGGAAAAGGTCGGCACGTCTATCATACCAAAGATAGCGCACCCAGACGGGGTGGGTGGTAGCTTCAGTAGATCCAACCCGATCCTCGAGCTAAGGGACGGCCTGACTGGCAGCCGAGTCTTTGGTGCCACAAGCGTGAGAACTATCGGCAAACATGTCATCGCAGCAAGCCTCCCTCAATGCATGGTGGGGTAAGGCGCAGTTCCCCTATAAGGCGAACGCTAGCAAGACACTGGCGCAGAGTCGAGCGCGCCGGTGCGCGAGGCCGTAGTATTCACGATCCGCGCCTCGACGCCGTACGATAAAAATGCTTCCTGCATGGCCTCGCCGACGGCTCGTTGCTGACCGGCCGGGGTCATGGCTAGAACCGTGGAACCTGATCCGGAGAGTGCAACGAACACTGCGCCGGAAGATTTCGCTTGGTCGAGGGCGTGCAGAAACCCCGGAAGCAACGAACTCCGGGCTTCTTGATGCAAGCGATCTTGACTCGCCCAAGTGAGGACATCCCAGGCACCGAGGGAGAGCGCATAAATCCAGAGTCCCACCCGTTGGGCGTTGAACACCGCATCTTGGCGAGAGACCATGGCCGGTAAAATGCGGCGAGCAACGTCGGTTGATACCAGATAGTCAGGAATCGCCAACACAATGGGAAAGGGAGGGGGGTCAAAACGACGGTAGTGCGGCCTGGCATTTTCGGTGAACACCAAGGTGGCTCCGCCAACGATAGCCGCAGCCACGTTGTCCATGTGATGTTCAATGGCTGCTGCGCGCATTAGACACTGCTCGGCGGACAAGTCTTGGTGAGCGATTAAATAGGCTAATCGAATGGCAGCAACGACTGCGGCGGCGCTAGAGCCCAAACCTCGTGCTACTGGAATATCGCTTTCAATGATTAAATGTCCAGTTGGCAACGCGTATCCGGTGAGGTCATGATAGGTGGCCTCTAGAATTTGATACACGAAGTTGGTGGAATCTCGGGGGAGGAGATCAGAACCTTCGCCGCGCACGTCGACCACGGTTGTGGGGTAGGCTCGCCATTCCACGGTTAACCACAAATCCAGCGCCAGTCCCAACGTGTCATATCCTGGTCCTAAATTGGCAGAAGTTGCGGGTACGCGCACAATATTCATAGCTGAGCCTCGATTTTGGGGGCAGGCTCTGGGTGAAACATCTCCGTCGGTGCATAAAAACCGCGCCAGCCGATATCGGCAGGGGCGGCAACGTGATGGCCGATGTCGCCGGTCGCGAGAGACGGCCGCAATTGGTTGGCCGCAGTAGCGGCTAGGATCGTCGGTCGGTTGTCATGGGCAACGCCATCCATCATTCGTCCTTCTAGTGAATCCAAAACGTAAGCCAGATCGATGTCAAGACTCCAAGGACGATGCCTCAGGATGAGGGACACACGCCCCTCATCCTGAGGCATCAGCTTAGGGTGGTCAGTCGAACAATGTCGAACCGATAGGCGGTGATAACGATCGATGAAGCTGGCCACAGGTTTTTACCCTCCGATTCAGGCGCGCAAAGTAGGATGAATCCGCAATTTTCTACAGTGTATCAGCACGTTGAATCGGAGGGAAGAGTGGAAGTTCGGTCTAATCGAACCAATACACCGCGGAAATTCCCGGAATGTTGAGTAAGGATTGACGAAGAGCCTCGGTAGGGGGCGTATCCAGCGCCATGACCATGATGGCTTCGCCGCCGAGCGATCTGCGACCCAGGTGAAGATTGCCAATATTGACACCGAATTCGCCAAGGAGAGTTCCGATTTGACCAACTACTCCGGGCGTGTCTTGATGGCGGGTCACTAACGCTACTTCGGGCCAGGCTAAATCGAAACTGATGCCGTTAATTTGGCGTAAGTGCAGTCCGCCAGAGCCGTTTTGCTGCCATTCGAATTCGGCCTGGCTTTGGGGCTGGTCATCCCAACGCAGATTTAATGACAATGCATCCGGCGCTTTAGGATTCTCGTCCACAGTTAAGGTGAGGCCGTGCTCTTTAGCTTTGATCAAAGCGTTGACAGTATTAACTCGTTCATCCACCCGGTTTTGCAGCACCCCAGCGATGAGGTTTTGGCGAATCCATGGCAGCGACTCTGTGGGCACTTGGCGACCGGGGGTGAGGATTAGCCGTGAACCAAATACGGGGTTCAGTTGGCTAAAAACTCGGCTTAGACTGTGGCACATCCGGTCGAGAGCAGTGAGTTGAGGAACCTCCAACGGGGGGATGGGAACGTTGACCAAGTTGGGAGGGGTAATCCCGGCCAGGGTCTCAATCACACCCCGGGCAGTCATCGTGCCCACGTTCGCCAGAGCTTCGTGGGTCGAGCCACCGAGGTGGGGGGTGACGACCACCCGTGGCTGCTTAAACAGAGGAGCGTCAGGGTTGGGGGGCTCCTTCGGGAATACGTCACAGCCAAATCCAGCCAAATGACCATCTTCCAACACGCGGACGACCGCATCTTCGTCGTAAAGACCGCCGCGAGCCACATTTAAGGCAAAGGCATCCCGGGGCAGCAGACGGAGCAAGGGTTCGGTAAGGTGAGGACCAGACTTCGGAGTGTGAATGGTCAAAACATCTGACACTTCGAGCAGCGACTCCAAGGTGTCTTTGCGGATGGCGCCATTGGCCTGGAACAGGTCTTCGGTGATATAGGGGTCGTAAGCGAAGACTTCCATGCGAAAGCCGTGGGCAATGCGGGCTACATTGCGGCCAACACGACCCAATCCGATAATGCCGAGGCGACGTCCGTGCAACTCTTCTCCGAGGTGAGCTTGCCGATCCCATCCGCCATGACGGACGTGGAGGTCGCCGAGACGAATATTGCGCATCACGGAGAGCAACAGTCCGAATGTGTGTTCTGCGGCGGCGATCGCATTAGCCCCTGGCGCATTGACCACCGCTATGCCAAGTTCTGTGCAGGCGTCTAGATCCACGTTATCGACACCGGCCCCAGCGCGAGCTACAACTTTCAGACGAGGCCTGTCCACGATCAGATCGCGGGTGATGCGATGCGCACTACGAATGATGACGGCATCAAATTCACCGATCATCCCAGGCAGCTCAGCGGCTGGTAGCATATCGTAAGCCGTCAGGTCCGAATGTTCCCTGAGATAGGCCAAGCCTTCAGGACCAAGGGCTTCCGTGACGAGAATTTTTGGTTTCAAGAGAGTTCCTCCCAAGATGTCTCAGTAGATTAAAATTGGTGCCAAACATTAAAGACTTCAGACAACACTTCGCCAGGATTGGAGACTTGATGAGCCAGGATCCCTAGACTGGCAAATAGCATTTGCGGGGTGACGGCTCCGACGTGACCCAAGCGAATAGCAGTTTCCGCCCAAGGGCCCAACCCGCCGGCTATCTGCAGTCCCCGGTCTCGAGCGGATTGGCGAATGGCTTGCGGGGTAACGCCAGCGGGGGCTTTGAGGCTGGTAATGGTAGCGGATTCGTAGCCAGCTTGAGCCAAGGGCGTCCACCCTGCAACCTCCCCGAATCGTCGGGCCATGGCACCCAAGAGGTGATGACGGGCAAAACGGGCAGTTTCTCCTTCGGTCAACAACAAGTCCAAGGCAGCGTCGAGTCCGTACCACAGGGAGACCGCAGGTGTATAGGGGAAGTGGCCGTTAAAGTATGGGGTAAGATCGAAATAGTAGCGGCCGGGTCGATCCTTGAGCAGCCCCTTTAGCGCACGTGGACCCGCTGCGATCAAGCCTAATCCGGGCGGACACATGAACCCTTTCTGGGAGGCAGCAATGATGACGTCGATTCCGGGCTGATCCATGAACAGCGGAATCGAGGGCACGCCGCTGATGCTGTCGACGATCAACAGTGGAGCGTCATCAGCACCGGATAACGCAGTCGCTAGACGTTCGACAGGGTTGGTCACTCCGGTTGAGGTTTCATTATGGGTGACGAGGACGGCACGATAGGAATTTTCGGTGATTTTGGCCAGCACTTGGGCTACGTCAAACGCTCGACCCCAAGGCAAGTCCAAACGATCCACGGTAATGCCCATACTGACAGCAGCTTCGTAATATCGCTGGCCGAACATTCCAGTGGTGACGGCCAGTGCTCGATCCCCAGGACTGAGAAAATTTTGGCAGACGGCTTCCAGCATTCCGGTTCCACTGGAGGGCAGCACCGCGACCGCTCCGTCGGCACCGACGTGGAAAATCTGTTGGAGTTTTTCCAACACGCGCACGCGTACCGGTTCAAAGATGGAACCGCGGTGGTCGGACATGGGAGTCATCATGGCACGTTGCACAGATTCGGGAATGGGCGTGGGGCCTGGCAACAATAGGTCTGGTGGGAATAGCATGGGGAAACCTCCTAAGTGGTCTAAAAATAAAAATAACGCCCCCAACGATTAGGGACGGTTATAACACCGCGGTGCCACCCTATTTGACGGGTTACCCCGTCCACTTAAACTCCGTAACGCTGGAGTGCGATCAACTCATCGCTGATACTCTCCCGGGTGGAATCGGGCTCGGACAAAACATCGGCTTCCACTATTACCGATTCGCTGGAGATTCATCCGGCTCTTCCCGTTCATAGAGCAACTACCGATGATGATAGCAAATTCAATGCAGGCTGTCAAAGATGGGAACCGGAACTGAGAACTTCTGCATAAGTCCTCAAAGAACGGATCGAGAACCCTGAAACCCGTGCGGTTGCCATCTTCGAAAGACAGTTGATCGGGTTTCGCACCCGTCCCCTTGGCAGGCTGAGCCGGATCGCGCATGTGATGTTCGATGTAGCCATCGAAACCCAACCGGTAGATCAACCGCCGGTCGAAGCGTATGGCATCCATCGGGCGCTGTTAGACCATGGGTTTAGTCCTACGCCGTGTTTGCTACCTGATGGGAAATGGTCGGTTGCGGGTATCTAAGTTTTCTCGCCAAGCGTTCTTCTATCGCCAGCATCGACATGCGCCTTCAGATGGGTTCCGTTCGCTGGTTTGGAACCGATTTGCCGTGAGTATCGCATGTTATACTATAAAGGCGCGCAGCGGAATTATGAAAGAAGGTAGCCTCATGTCCGAACAGGAACCCTCCTTACCCGCCGGAACCGATATTCCCTCGGCGTGGGGATTTCATATTCTTCAAGAACTTCGGCGCATGGAAGACAAGAGCGATGCCAAAATCGATGGATTGTCCGAAAAAATTAGCTCCGTCGAAACTAAGATGGAATCAAAGATTGACGCCCTTGACACCCAGATAGTTACCGTGCGTCGCGAACTCGACAATAAAATTGATACCATGCGTCGCGAACTCGACAGTAAAATTGATACCACGCGTCGTGAACTCGACAGTAAAATCGATGGCTTGCGGTACTGGAGTTGGGCCACTACTGTTGTGGTGATCATTGCAGCGATTACCACCATCCGGACCCTGCATCGCTAAACAATTTTGCTGATTTACGGGATCTGCCGCCAGTCCTCCATGCCCTTATGATCCCGTCTCCCTAAGACGTCTTGATCCCAAGAAGAATGATCCATGGCAAGTTTCATCGAGAGCCATCGTAAATCTTCGCTATTTGACCCCCACAATTGCCCACGTCACCGTCATTGGCATCGTTGACATTGTTCCGACGTCCTAGTGCCGGACCGAGCCTACGAATCCTCAGGCCGCCCCTATACAGGGAGTATGACTGATCTGCGGGAGAAATATGTGGCCGAGCGCCTGCGGGCGTGGTTTGAAGCACTGCTGCAGGCTGTCGTCTCCGCGGTGTCCAACCTCGACCCGCCCTCTTGCCATCGCCCCCTAAACCGTAAATTTTGATCCGCGGGCAGTCTGTTTTTCCAATCGAACGCTTATATCGGCGACTTACTAGGACAGTGGCTTGAGTCCTGATCCATCAGAAAATCTGAACCAGGCAGCCGAAAAATTTAAGGGTTGCAATGGGACCAAAATGGATGATATACTCTATACAAACAAATGTTTCGATCTGGGCGAAGGTGGCATTTTGGCCAGCATAACCAAGGGAGGAGAGGCTCATGGCGCTGGTGGCATGGCGTCTTATTGGATTGAATTTTTCCGGTCGACCGGATACTCCGTATTGGATTGAAAAAGACGGTCGGGTATGCGATGTAGATGCTGAAGGATGGGAGCGGGGGGTTCGTCCAGGCATGACACGAGCGAGAGCGCAGTGGTACTACCCAGAAGGTAAGGTGCTGCCTTGGAACCCTAAGCAATTTCGGGACGTTCATGAAAAGATTCAGGAATGGTTGAGAGAAAAAATGGAAAAATTTGAACAACCTGAGCCATGGACGGGATGGTGGGAACAGCCTCGGTTAGGAGCAGAGCAATTCGAACAATATATGGAGGAATTTATTCCTCATTGGGCACTTCGGGTGGAAGCGGGAGTAGCCGCCCATCTTCTAATGGCTCGGGCTGTGCTGGAGCTAGGCCTAGTTTGGAACCTTCCGTTGTGGAGCGGATCTGGATTTGAGGCTAGAGTAGTGCGGCCGTCGCAAGAATCCCGGTGGTGGCCAGAGATTCCTTTGACATTGATTACGGGGACCACGGAGAAGATGAAACGGCAGTGGAAAATGCGAGGGTGGAAACGGATAGGTCAGGTGCCAGGACTGCAAATCCAGCTTCAAAATCTACCGGAGATAAAAAGTACCGCACGTGCAGAAACTATTTCACTGCAATATCACTGGGAACGGGAAGCTGAAGGAGGATTTGTGGAGGTGTTTACTGAGTTAGCTACTCGGTTGACAGAAGAACTTCATCAGCGGACTGCGGGATTTCAGCGCCTGGATGTTGTTTGGAGCGGATCGTGGGGAACCAAGAGCTATAAGCGACTTTGGCCGACGGCCACAGGAGATGCTGGCAGTGTATTACTGCGACTGTTGGATTTCTTGAAGCATCTTCCACCAGAGCCGCCTGAATCCGTCCAGATTCGTGCAAGCGAGCTTATATCCTGGGGACGAGAGCAATTGCAATGGGGATTTTTTCCTCCTTCACGGAGCGCAAACAAGAAGGTTTGGACAGGAGTTTGCATAGGGATGAGTCGGAGAGAGGCGGTCTTGCAGTATTGGGATCCTTGGAGATTTCCGAAAGATGAGCCTTATGGATCTTTAGAAGCGGCCAAAAAGAGGTCGTGAGGAACGGTGAGAAAAGTTTCGGTATGGCTGAGGGAGGGAGTTCCGCAGGCCTTTCGTTCCGGCGAGCAAACGGTCGTAGTGACCGCGATTCTCGACTGTTGGCGAGAAAGTGGAGAATGGTGGAACTTAACCCCAGAAATTTGGGTGTGGCGAGTTCAGTGTGATAACCAGGGGATCTACGAATTAGCTTGTCATCCGCTGCAAAATCAGTGGTGGATCGCTCGAATCTATGATTAGGAAAAAGTCGTAAGGAGGGCATCATGGGTAAAATCATTGCGTGGCCTAAGACCTTGCCGAAGTCATCCAAGAGATCGCCCGGTTCTGCGAAGAAACGGTATCGAGTACGCCCGGGTTCACTGCTCGACCGGGTATTGGGCATATGCCTCCGGTAAAGAACGACGACGATCCCATTCGATGGTGAAAAAAGTCGAAGCAAAGGACGAGACGATGGCGGGAGTTCAGTTGCATGTGCATTCCACGTTTTCCTTTCTTGACGGAGCTTCCTCACCAGAAGCGTTGATTCAATCTGCCGCTGCCAAGGGAATTTCTTCGGTAGCATTGACTGACATGCATCGCATTTCGGGAATGGTTCCCTTCATTCGAGCGGGACAGGAGACGGGAGTGAAACCGGTTATCGGGGCCGAAGTCGAGCTGGGAGATCTAGGACGTTTGGTTTTATTGTCGTTCGATCAGACTTCGTATATTGCGTTGACTCAGTTGTTGACCAAAGCCCATCTCGATCATGCTCGAAATCAACCGCGGGTCGATTGGGACACTTTGGAACAATATGGGCCGCATTTGATTGGATTGACTGGAGACCGTAGCGGAATATTAGCTCAAGCCTGGTTTGGCGGGAATCGTGCGAGTCTTTGGAGTCAGCTGCGCCGATTGCAACCGATGTTTTTACCGGGAAATTTATATCTGGAAATCACCAGCGATTGGCTGCCTGGGAACCGTCAATTTTTTGGTAGATTGCAGGAACTCTCAGAAGCTACCGGAGTGCCATTGGTAGCAACTGCTGCAGCCAAGTATGCCGACAAAGAGGATTTTCCGATTTTTGATCTCTTGACCTGTATTCGTTTGGGTCAAGCGGTGGAAGACGTGCATCGTGAACGTCGAATGAATGCAGAAAACTATCTCAAGAGCTGGTCGGAAATGCAAGAAGCTCTTGGATCGTGGCCTAGCGCTTTAACCAATGCGGTCCAGTTGGCCGAACGCCTCAATCCACCGGATCTTTTGAATCAGAGGCGGGCTCCGGCCTTTGCCGGTCTCCCTTCTGGCGTGAGTGCTTTAGACTACCTCGTGGGATTGGTTCGCGAGGGCGCACGACGGCGCTATGGCAAACTGGTATCGAAAGTGTGGCCAAGAATTCGTCATGAATTAGAGATTATTCGCGATCTCGACTTTGTCGATTATTTTCTCGTGGTCTGGGATGTCGCTGAATTTTCTCGTCGATCGAAGATTCGTTTTGCGGGCAGGGGGTCGGCAGCGGACTCGGTTGTGGCTTATTGCTTGGGCATTACCCAAGTCGACGCTTTTCATCGAGGGCTGTTATTTGAACGGTTTATGAGTCGCGAGCGCAGCGAGACTCCCGATATCGATATTGACTTTGACGCTCGTCGAAGAGATGAGGTGGAGGCCTATGTCGTTGGACGCTATGGGGCAGACCGGGTGGCTAGGGTGGCTACCTACCAAACCTATCGACAGCGAATGGCGCTTCGAGAAGTGGGCAAGGCTTTGAGTTTTCCTCCCGATGAATTGGATCGATTAGCCAAGTCGCTTCCAGAAAAACCCATCACCAGCATTTTGGAAGAATGGGAAGAGATTCCGGAATTGCGACAATACGAAAATGCAACGGCATTAAAGCGTGTTCTCACTTGGGCACACGCGGTCGAAGGCATCCCTCGACACTTGGGCACTCATCTCGGTGGGGTGGTAATCAGTCGTGAGCCCTTAACCTGGGTAGGTCCGCGAGAGCTTTCTGCCAAAGGCATTCAGGTGATTCCATTTGATAAACGGGATGTGGAAGACTTGGGCTTGTTAAAGCTGGACTTGCTTTCGTTAAGAACTTTTACGGCGGTGGAATTGGCCACTCAGAAGATTTCCGAAGCTCATCCGGAATTTGCTTATGATGCGATTCCTTTGACCGATGAAAAGACCTATGCACGTTTGCAAGCAGGAGAAGGGGTAGGCGTGTTTCAACTCGAAAGTCCAGCGCAAAGGGCGCTTGCAGTTCGGCTGCAGCCGGACCGCTGGGAAGATATCGTGGCCAGTCTTGCCCTCATTCGACCGGGACCGATTAAAGGAAATATGGTGGACCCATTTGTGGCTAGGCGGCGTGGACAAGAACCCGTGATTTATCTCCATCCACTACTCGAACCGATTTTATCTAAGACCTATGGAGTGGTCTTGTTTCAAGAGCAAGTGATTGCCATTGCTACTGCTTTGGCGGGATTTTCTGCTGGCGAAGCAGATAGTCTCAGACGAGTTATGACCCATGCGCGATCTCAGAGTGAGATGGAGCGGATTGGAGAGAAATTTCGTGAACGGGCAATTGCCCGCGGCATCTCCTCAGAGGTGGCGAATCAAATCTTTGGGCAACTGGTGGGCTACGCCAGCTATGGATTTAATGAAGCGCATGCCGCTGCTTTTGCGGAAACCGCCTATCGCACGGCTTATTTGCTGGAACATTATCCGACGCAGTTTTTCCTGGGATTGCTCAATGCAGAGCCGCTGGGGTACTATCCCGTCGATGTGTTGCTAGTGGAGGCACGTCATCGGGGAATTACCATTTTGCCTATGGATGTGAATCGGAGTGACAAGGCGGGGTCGCTTGCGGATGCTCGTAGCATCCGTATCGGATTTCAATTTCTTCAGGGCATTACCGAAGCTGAGGCGGCATCACTGGTCGAACGGCGGCCGAGTGGGGGATACCGTCACCCGATGGATGTTGTCGAAGGAGTGGAGATTCGCCTGGATATGGTTTTGCGAATGATCCAAATTGGAGCATTCGATGAGGTGTCTCCCGATCGTCAGCAATTGTTGGAGGAAACGCGCATCGATAACCGATTAGGTCTAAGATTGAGCTCGCAACGTTACGGAGAACAGAATCTCTATCATGAGATACTCATGGATTATCGATTTGTAGGGTTCGGTCAACATGCACAGTGGCTCAGCCCGTGGCGGTCACAGCTTCATCGACAAGGGTATATGACGATCGCAGAAGCAAAAACTCTGCCATCGGGCAAAATGGTGCGGATCGTAGGGTGTTTAATCCGGCCGCATCGCCCACCGACGCGCAGTGGACGATTGGTGGTGTTTTTTTCGTTATTGGATGAGACCGACCTATTAGAAGCACGATTAAACGAACGGCGCTACCAGCAATTTGGACAGTGTCTGTTTGGAACTGTTGATCCGGTGATTGAAGTCGTAGGGCGCATAGAAAATCGAGGAATCGATGTTCATACGATCGCTCCGTGGAGTATAAAAAACTCGATGCAAACATCATCTAAAGATCGATAACGTAGTCATGGCAACTGAAGAATTTTTAGCCATTGGCGAGGTGGCTAAATTACTTGGCGTTACGCCCCAAGCGATTCGCAGGTGGCAGAAAGAAGGGAAGATTCAAGAAACACGCTCACCTACTGATCGACGTTTGTACCGCGTTCGTGAAGTGAAACGCATCATGGGAGTGCGTACACATCATGGGAGTGCGTACACAGGAACAAGTCGTGATCTACGCCAGAGTGTCATCTGCTAAACAAAAAGCAGACGGCAATTTAGAGCGGCAAGTCCAGCGATTGAAACAATACGCTCAAGAAACTTATTTACGGTCTAAAGACCGGGCTATCGCAATGGGCTCCGGCAATCACTCCACTTGAATGTCGGCGCGAGCAGTACGTCGACTGGAGTGATTTTTTGGGCTCATTAGCCGGATAGTCACAGCGCTTTTGTTGCGATCGGTATGGGACACTAGTCCACGACATCGACCAATTTCCAAACCCCGTATGCCGTTTCGAAGAGACGACGACATTGGGCCAGGCCAAATCTTATTCGGGAAGGTGAGCCGGTTTGACACTCCCCACGCCTAAAGGCGGGCGATTCTTACGAGGAACCCACTCATGTGAGCTTTACTCGCAATGGATTCGCCAAAAGCCCCCGAGCCACTACTAGTACTTGCTGTATAGCTAGTCGCTCGACATCGAGTGTATGGTGACTTGTTAGAGTCACTCATGGCGTAGCTCGCCAACCAGTTTACATCTGGTGTTGACGACACGATCCAGTTTACGTCTCTCGTGATCGCGGGAAAAACCTCCAACATAACCAGATCTCAAGGAACGGCTAGTTATTAATGATATCACCGAACGAAGCCTGGTTCGGAAAAGCTTTCACCTGACGGTGAGCGCCGTAAATCCGCATAGCTGAAGCTAGGGATTTTACGGCGCATTTGATAATAATTGCGGAGAGCGCTTGCGCGACGACGGATTCCATGATATTATCTCGCTTGTGCTTTCGCGAGGTTCTTGACCGAATCTCGCCCAATCAGTATAATAAAGCTTGCTGTTAGCCAGTAGCTCGTAGCTTCGGGGATGTAGCTCAGTTGGGAGAGCGCTTGAATGGCATTCAAGAGGTCAGGGGTTCGACTCCCCTCATCTCCACCATGTGACCCCATGGTCTAGAGGCCTAGGACATCACCCTTTCAAGGTGGTAACCCGGGTTCGAATCCCGGTGGGGTCACCATGCTTATGGGCCATTAGCTCAGTTGGTTAGAGCATCCGCCTTTTAAGCGGAGTGTCGAAGGTTCGAGTCCTTCATGGCCCACCATAGTTACAGGCCAGTAGCTCCAATTGGTAGAGCAGCGGTCTCCAAAACCGCCTGTTGGGGGTTCGAGTCCCTCCTGGCCTGCCATATGCGGGTGTAGCTCAATGGTAGAGCCTCAGCCTTCCAAGCTGATTACGTGGGTTCGATTCCCATCACCCGCTCCATTTAGACGGGGCTTTAGCTCAGCTGGGAGAGCGCCTGCTTTGCACGCAGGAGGTCAGCGGTTCGATCCCGCTAAGCTCCACCATGCACCATTTGATACTGGGGAGTCGCCAAGTTGGTAAGGCACGGGACTTTGGATCCCGCATTCGCAGGTTCGAATCCTGCCTCCCCAGCCAATAAAATTTTAGCCCTGGAGCGTGTTCCAGGATTTTTCTTTGCCATCAATACGGTCCAAATAGCCCGCCATCCACACGAGCCGGATGCCTCTTTGGTTTCTCGTGCCCCCGCCTGATCATTTCGGTTGTTTTTCTCAAGAATTTTTCGATCCCCCGGAAAGTTTTCAGGGCAGATCAGAAGAATAGTCCACACATTTCTGGTTGGTCCTGCGTATCGCTTCGCCAGTCCACCAGGATGGGGTGCGCCGAGTTTGACAGTGTTCGGATCACTGTTTCTGTTTACTTCCAAATATGGACTATTGGCATGGCGTTAAGAATATCTGCTGGGAATTTATGTGACCAGCGATGGATGTGAGACGTTCTCTTAGGTCAGAGGCTGAAGTGTTCCCAGGAAAATGGGACTCCGGCGCGGCTCCGTTCCCCAACCATTCCTGGTCGTACTCTGCGCTTCTGGTGTGGTCTGTTAGTCGCATGAGGCCTGCACGGCGCTACAGTGTTTTAGCGGATTGGAAACTTTTGAAAGGACGGAACGACGATGCGGGAAGTTGCCCCGGGAAACTAGTGGGGGGATCAGGACTATCGAATCGACTGTGCAGCGCAGCATTTCTGGTTATCCGGGTGTGTAGCGCGAATTTTTTCCACCTTGGTCGAACATCCGAACTATGTGATTGGGGAGTCTCCGTGGTTAGCGACAGGATGGCCGGGCCAAATCCGAGGGCGCGACGATCTCTACCGGCAGATTCACAATTTGCGTCGTATTCTTGAGCTCGATCCCCGCCACCCGTGTTGGTTAAGAACCCGGAGACCTCTGGATTATGACAGGTATTCCGCGTGAGGTTTTGCGGAATGTCAGATTTATTTATCAAATGCGCCGTAAAACCCCTAGCTTTAGCTATGGGGATATAAGGCGCTCGCCGTCAGGCGAAGGGTTGTCGTCTCCGAGCTATACCTTGGGTGCTATACTCAGAATGTGTTCGCCCTTTGACAAATGGAGACATTGGCGGTTGTCTCCCGCAATCGTGGGCAACGTAAAATGTATCGCGTCGTCAAGACCAGACGTTAACGGGATTCGGCGAACCAAGGTGGTTAGCGAAGTCTAACCATCACGGCAAGTAACCAGAGACCTTCGGGCGACTGGATAGGGGGTGTTTGGCTCACCCTTTGCGAGTAAAGCTCACGTGAGTGAGTTCCTCGTAAGAATCCCCCGGCTTTAGCCGTGGGGAGTGTCAAGGCATGTATTTATTGCTTCTGGTTGCGCCAGATTATGTCAGCTGTTCACTGTTTGGCAACAGCGTGCACGAGCCAGGTATCCTCGTGGTGATGACCTCCGAGGATGGGCAAGTGTTGGCGCGCATGCGATCGGTCATCCCGTCGGCTAACTTGCGTTCCGTTCCCAAGTCACGGTCCGGGTATGGCACGAACCCATTGACCGGGAATCCGTCAGAGCCAGGACAAAATGGGGGCGCCAACCTCATCGGGCCAGCCCTGACTGATCCCCAATTTCTACGGCTTTTGTGGCTAAAGTCCTTTTATTGCTCCAGGGTTCCCGCTCTAATCTTGCCTCGGTCGGAGCAATCATCGACACCAATGTTTGAGTTCGCGGGCGTGATCGATTGAAAACGCCTCCAACGGCGGTGCCACTAGATGAACGGCAGGTTCACGACCATCTGGTCAAGCGAACGTTTGATCGAAATCGTCGCGTTTACGGCAGACCCCTGGCTTTAGCCATGGGGAGGATGTCCACTCAGGTCGGACGAAGACGATGGATTGTATGCGCCGAACTAGGTAAGCATCACCACCGCGCCGACCGTCGGGATGTTACTTTGAAACGCGGCTTGATAACGGATCCGATCGCGCCAGTCTAAATCATGGTGTTCGAGGGGCCAAGAACCTCAGCGCCACAACGCAGGGGTGCGTTTTTCGGAGGTGTTGGCACGCCAGTCCCGATCCGCTCCCCGGTGTTCCACTACCCATCCGCAGACATGGAGCCAATCATCGGCCCCAGGCGAAGACTCACCCCATGCGATCCCACCGATCGGCGATGCTCCATTGCACCGAATTCCTGTGGAATCCGTCCTTGGGCTGATTCTTTTGATCTTTGTACGATTCTTCACAGGTGAAGCGCTTCGCGTACAGCGCGACCCCCTGGCCCCAAGAGCGCCCGGCTTAGCCGGGCGACACGAGAAGAAACCAGGGATCGGGCTGAACTTTGTCCGCGTAGATGACTAATCGGCCCGCGTACGATCCTTCAGCGGCCTTCTGGCCATCGTCTCCGAGATCATCCCATGGCAGTGGGGGTCCCTTCGCGAGCAGGCAGATCGGACGCCAGGCGTTTTTCCCTCGCACGAAGATGTTGCCCTTCCCTCGAATCACCCAATCCCAGCCGAAGCCATCGAGAAACCGGAAAAACTGCACCGTGCCAAAGCCGCGGTCGGCCAGCACGGTCACGGGACAATTCCCAGAGATTAGCGGGGCCACAAGCGTAGAGACAGCATCTTCATCGTCCCGCATACGGCCTTTTCACTCCGTTTTTCGTACTGTTTTCCAGGTGATGGGCAGGGCCTGACCATAGGCTCGCACATGCATCCTCCCCGTTTGAAACGGCCCATCTTGGGTTTTGGGGTCGGTCCAGTCGAAGGTCCGCAGGATTTCCCTAGCGTTCCCAATGACCGTCTCAATCAGGTCGCGACACGCGACCTCCATATCCACCCCGGCGTTGCCGATGAATCGGTCGACCCATTTCATCGCGTGGTTGGCTTTGGTGGTCTGCGCCATCGCTCAACGATGGCCGATGGCAGCAATGCCTAAAATAATGTGTTCCGCATGAACGCCCAGGTCAAGGCAGCGACCGTCTTCTACTGGGATCGCCGTCACTTGCTGTGTGTTCCAAAATATTCTAAGAGAGACCCTAACTGGACCATAAGAATCCTCCTCTGCTATGTGAAATAAGTGAAATGATCGATGTCCTTTCGTCAGGAGGAGCCTAAATGAATTTCGACGGATATTCCGAGCATTTACCTGTAAAAACTGAGGATACTTCAGGTTCGTGATGGATACACCCGAATCAGAATCTGCGGTTTTGTTAATACTGGTGGGTGAAATCACCAAGACTCCAGTCTTATCGATGGTTAGGATTCCGACTGGTGCGCGAACAGACCGCTAGAGACCTGGTGCATAAGTCCCAAAACACTGGATCGAGGACCCTGAAACCCGTGTGGGGGTGATCCCTGACAGATGATTTTTCGGGTTTCGCACCAGGCTCCTAGGCCCATCAGTTCCCCTATTTCACGGATGGGCGATTTGCTGGCGACCCGTATTGGGCCAGACTTTCAGATTGAGCAGACTCACGGCGGCTGACCGGACGTAGCCATCTTACACCAATCAAGATAGGTGGCATACCATTTTTCAGCGTTAGCGGGCGAAGAGGCAGGAAAAGAGGGTTCATTACTAGAATGGCTAAGTGTTCTTATTAGGTAGTATATTCGGCGCAAAAAGCCTGAGGAGGGATTATCATGGTAACCATGGATGTCGAGCGCCTTGGTGAAGCGCGTTGGACCAAGAGAACAACCTGGATCTTCATTTCCTTTGTCTTGGGTTTGGCTCTCGAGTCCTACGTCTTCGCCTTGGCCTCCATCGCCATCTACTGGGTGTCCATGCCTAAGGCCCTTGGCGAATTGCTATTGGCCTGGGCACCCATTTGGCTCATCGTCGGGATTATTTTGGCGGGCCCGTTCTCCGATAAATATGGGCGGAAAATAACGCTTTACTCGACTTTGGTCTTGTATGCCATCGGAGGCATCGTGCTCTTCTTCGGGTCGAGTTATATCGTGATTCTCGTCTCTCTCGCCCTGATGCTTATGGCCGGCGGCGGTGAAATGAACTCAATCATGGTCGCGAGTCATGAACTCATGCCACGAAAACACCGAGGAAAGGCCACGATGATGATTATTAACGGCATCAATCTTGGAGGTACCATTTTGGCTATCGTGGCGCTGACTACGGCTTCCCTGGGGACGAAGTCGTTAGTGGCTGTGCAGCGGGACGTGGTGGCGGCAGCCGTCCTCATAGTGGTCGCCATTCTGTTTGCCACCAGGGTCACCATGCCCGAGTCATTCTTGTGGCTGCAAAAAAAGGGACGCAGCCAAGATCTTGAGAAAACCGTGAAATCGTACTTCGGCCCAGAAGTTCACGCGGGGGCAATTATCAAAGAAGTCTTTGATTCTACCACTTCCGCCGCGGTAGGTCGGAAAGTGAGCGCCGCTTATTCTGTGTTTACCATGACGGTCATGATTATCGTGGCGGCTGCGAACACCATCGGCTTCGGGCTGATGGCCTACACTTTGGCTTATGCGTTCTTTCCTCATCTTCAGCCAACGATCCTTGCGGTTTTTGAGGGAGCGGGCTTTGTCATTGGATTTCTCGGATTGTTCGCCGATGCGATCTCGCGCAAGAAGTTCCTGTTCTGGAGTTTCCTTGGCACCTTTATCATGACGACTATCGTCGGTTTGACCACCAAAGCCTGGCAACATGACATGACGCTCTTTTGGATCCTTCTGGTCATTCTGGCTGGTGTCAACTCTTTGTGCTACCTCACCGAAGATACCGTCAAAGCGGAGGTTTGGCCCACACTTCACCGTGGGACCCTAACGGCGGTGGCTCGATTTATTTCTATCGGACTCTATATCCCCGCTATTTACATCACTGCGCACTTGTCGCCGTCCCACTACATCCTCTTCAATGCCGGGGTGTGGCTGGTGGGAACGCTGGGCGCAGCGGCCTGGCTTATCTGGGGTAGAGAGACCGGGGGGGGACTAAGCATTCAGGTGGCGTCGGGGGAAGTCTAAGCTTTGGTCTTAATGAGAAGAGAGGAACTCAGGCTCAGACTTCCCCAGATGGAATTTTGACTGATAATTCCCACTTCCGTGGGGGTTGGAGTGAGAACTGCAGCCGAAAATCGGGATGGGCCGGATAGCGCGGATCCATGGCGTTCACTCGGGCCAACAGTTCCTCGATCACTCCGGCCCATCGGGGGCGAGGCGGACGAGCTAAAGCAATCTCAATCGTCCCCTCCCGATACGTGATCCGACCGCGCGCTTGGAGCAACCAGCGCATCAATGGCCGTTCATGCCGTGGGTTGGGGTATAGCGGCGCGACCTGTTGGCGAAGCCAATGCTCGCCGTTGATGGCGATGACCCGACAGGCGTCTTGAAATGCCTTGTTGTGAAACGTAAACGCTCGGCGGCGATCTTCGGGCACGAGGTCCCACAAGGGGACGGTTTCCGGGGCCGCCTCATAAGCGGCGACGACCGCGGTCAATTTGCTTTGTAACTGGGCCCAGCGGGTATGAGCGATTTTGGGGGCCGTGGCGGGCAGCGCGGCGGGCGCCTCCGCCGTCGGCGGATAGCGCCGCCGCAAGCCTCCGAGTTTTTGGTCCAGTTGCGCCAACTGTCGGGCTAACCGTGTTCGCTCGGGATTGACCATCGGGCGATTGTCTAACGGGGTGGTGTCCCGATCGCCAAAGTGATTCAAGCCGTAGTCCTGAACTAATAATTTGAAGCTATTTTCTTGCTGCCAACGCCCCCAGAGCGCCAGCAAGAGCTCGCCAGGGCTCCGATCCGCCTGGCTGGTTAACACCGGAATGGGATGCTTCCCGTCTCGGACCCAAATTTCCCGGACCGCCGACAGCTTGCCCCAGGCACGGACATGCTCCCCAATCTGATAGGTGCGTTCTTTGCCTCCCCGGACCAGCGTGATTTCGGACCACTCCACGGTCTTGGGCACGGTGCGCGCTTTGCCATAGCACAGGAAGTCCATGTCATGCTCGACTAAGAACCGGGCGGTGTCTTCCGACACCCCACCCCGGTCATACACCACGAGCAAGCGGCCGGTATGCCAGGCTTGCACGCGCTCACTGATCCGCTGAATGGCGGTATAAAAGGATGCGTCCCCGGCGGCCTCATCCACCCACAAGGGATGTCCCTGGCCATCATGGACCCAGAATTGCTCGTGGCCGGGAATGACGAGGCGTTTTAAGGTCGAGTAGCCCTTGCCAGGATAGGCCGCGTGGCCCGAATAGGGCACGAAGTGCCCATCCAGATAGATCAGGGCCGGGGCCTCAGGAAACAGGGCCAAATATCGCGGCCCACAATGGGCCGCCAAATTCGGTCCTAAGTGGTCGCGCGTCCACTCCTGGGAAATGCTCCGGAGGGTGTCCGGATGGGGGTAGTGGTCGGCGCCAATCACCCATCCCCAGTCCTCACGGGGAGCAAGCTTGGTGGCTTCGGCACTGCGAGCGCCGAGGAGAAACGCTAAAACCCAGGCCAACAAAATCGTCAACGGGGCAAATTGGTGGTCCTCGGTCCAGGGGTGAGCCGCCGTCCACTCCCCTAACCCTAATTGGGTGAAATAGGGGGCCAACACTAAAAAGCCGGCTGCCACCACGGACTGGTCTGAGGGAAGCACCGGGAGGTCCGGAACGGCCAGGGCCGTCGACGCCTCCTCGGCAGCGGGCTCTTGGACTTCCGGCACTTCCGGCACGACCGGCAAGGCGCTGGCCTCGGGCTCTCGATCGGCTTCGAGGGGAACTTCGGGCGTCGACTCCGTCTCTGAACTCGGGGCGACTCTCTCGGTGACCGCCGTGAACTCTGGCTGAGCCAGGGTCTGGCTGGGAGACGGTTCCGCGGCTGGCTGGTGCCGGCGATACCAGCGGAGGGTATGCGGAGAGATTTTGACCCCAAATTGCTGCTCAATTTGGGCCGCCATCTCCCAATCCGACCGCGCCGAATGCGTCTCGAGATAGCGAAAGATCTCGGGCGTCATTTTGCGGGGCCCGACGGGCCCCGGTTTGAAATCACTGGGGGTTAACGTGCCGGTCCGCCGAAGTTGCGCCACCCACTCGCGCAGCGAGGTCGAGGGGAACCCAAAGGCGCGAGCGATCGCTTCGGCCGAAGCGACGTGGAGTTGGACAAGATGAGCGGCAGCAAACTTGGCCGAATAGGCATCTCCCTCGGGCAGAATGGCAAACAGAGCGTCGCCAATATAGACGTAGGTTTCCTCCAGCCCGGGGACCAGCCGACAGGTGGAAGAAATCCATCGGGGCCCAGGATCCATCAGGGTCACCGCGGGTAAGGTGCCAGGCACCAGGGTGGGCATACCACCGACCTCCTCAGAATGCGCGTTGTTAGGAGGATTCGCTATCGGCGGCCAATATCCTGCTGAGTCTTCGATATTTTTTCTCCAAATCACTGGATAATTCTGGCAAATATAGCTAAAGGCCTGACTAATCCAGATTTAATGGAGAATTTCCGAAAGTCCTTATCCACAAGTTATCCACACTATCCACAGCCTCCTCCGATTTTTGTCGTCGTTGTCTATTAACGAAATGTAGTATTTTATTGCATTTTCGGCGTCAAAAAGCATACCGACCGGGGAAGTCTGAGGCTCAGTCCGCCAGTTCCTCTCTTCGTCGATTTTGGGGCTGAGAGATGCGTCTGGTTGGTTAGACGCTCCAAATGCAGGGCAAAGACCTCGTAGAGGCATTCGGTAGACGGCACCGTAAGCAGGCTAAACCGTTGGCCGGCTGGGCCGACATCGGTCGGCCCTCGCTGATATGATGCCAGTAATTTCTAGCCGCCAGCGATGGTGTGCTGCACGACCGAATGGTCGAAAACCCCGCAGTTAAGTGGCCGTTTGGCAACATGCATCTTCAGATAAGTCAGGTAGTAGGAAACGCACCGCACTCTTCGCCACTTTTGGGCGCGTTGCGGCCTGTGCGGAGAGCTGTAGCCACCCAATTTACTCTATGTCCTCTATTGGTAGGGTCCCACCTGATTCGCCTGGGGATGCATGTTTTGCAATTGGATGACTCGATCCGCCCGCTCTGTAAGCGCTGGGTGATGGTTGATGACCACCAAAGCGCATCGGTTGCGCAAGCTAGTCAAGGATTTGGACAGGTCATCTTCACTGATTGCATCTAAGAGCGCACTGGATTCGTCGAGAATGAGGAGGGGCGTGCGAACAAGATTATCCGGGCGACAGCAAGGTGTTATTACAAGATTTGCGATTTCGGGAGCGATCCAAAGAACGTCCGAATGATATTACCCGCGACCCAAAGGTCGGGCTCATGTCCATGATTTTCAATTTAGTCCTACGAACCACTCCAATCGAATGGGATCCGTTTTGGGAGCGGTTGTGGCCATGTTAAGCCGACGCGACCACGGATACGAAACCGTCCTTTGGCGAAGCGCGCAAAAACATTCGTCCCGACGCGTTGACCGTATGGAATACGAGGTGTGAATCGCTATGACGACGACGAGGAAATTCACACGTTTTGCGGCTTTCGCCGGCTCGCGATCGACGCCTCCCCTAAGCCACTGCCTGATTCACCCCGGTTGCGGGCTCAATATGGGAGTGCTACCGGTAAGGGAACCTTTACGGTGGCCAAGGCCCGAGCGTCCCCACTCGACGATGTCTTGAACGGCATCGTCGTCGATGCCATCATCGCTTCCTTTCGCACTCAAGGCCCCGTCAAAGTCCTGCAAACCCCTGTAATTTCGCCATTTGTTAAGGGAGTGGACATTTTCCGATCGATCGGTTATAGTGAACCTCTATCAGGAAAATTACGGACGAGATGATGGCCTTTGGTTTCTGTAGCCAGGGCTCGTTCGGATGGAGGCGCTTTGGCGTTATGATCGGTTGCCCGATCGGACAGCCTTCGCAAGACGGCGGGTTTGCCCCTTAGACCAGTGCTTGGTAGATGGCGTCCCACAAGGCGATCCGGGCATGCATCACCCGTTGGGCAATACCTCGACTTTCCTTCAGCCGATCGGGACGGTCTGCGCATAACGCATCCATAAGGAGCCGCCAAATATTAACCTGCGATTTTTGGCTCCGAAGTCTTGACGCGTGGTCGGATGGTATCGTTCCATGGCTGATTTTGACCTTCTGGTCGCTCGATATTCAGGCTGGCCATCTCCTTTTCGTCCACCACCATTCCTGTTTCATAGGTGCCCGTATCTAGCGCTGCCTGGACCCTGAGCCCCGTTTTGGTTGTGGTGTGACGAATCAGATTCACGACGATTTCATCATGGATCAACGGGCGACCACGCCCATTGCTGCTAATCGCCGAAAACAGACGATGCTCGATCTTGTTGAATTTGGACGTGCCGGGCGGATAATGGCTGACGGTGATGGCCAGTGGGGTCTCATCCGCGAATTTTTGAAAGTTCGCGCTTGAAAAGCCGCAAACGGGATCCATTGCTACCACCGCCGTCGGCGGTGATCAAGCGTTCCGTCGCATTCGGATAGGCTTCTTGACCCATATTGAGCCACCCTTGCCGGATGCTTTCCACGGCCAAGGTTCCGGTATCGTGGTCCGTGCCCACGTTGATCCATCCCGTGTTGCGCACGGGATCATACACGCCATC
>JAMCVM010000072.1 GCA_023475835.1 Bacillota bacterium
GTTGTTCCCTGTTCGGCGCGGTCCCGCTAGGCCCGCCACCGTCGTGGCGGGCCTTAGTGATCACCTATGCTTCGACCAGTCCCGCCTTGGACTACGATGACTTATCGAATGGGAAACCTCTATTCGGGGGAATGATACCAATTACTGCACAACCTCTCTTGCCAAAGACTTGTGGGTAACGTTTAGGGATGGTACCAGGGCCCTTCGGCAGTGTCCCTAAGCTTCGCACCGCACCGTTACCGGCACCGCACGTCAAGGCGAGGTCAGATTCTTTGAGCACAAACCTGGGGCGCGCACCTGAGAGACTCCAGGCCTCCAATCTACGCGCCCACTCCATCCGTGGACCCTCGTGTCGCAACTGCCCGTTAATGCCATCAGTACTGAGGATCGGAACGTTACAGATCACGGAGAATGCCCCATGATCGTGAACGCACTAGGCATGATTGGGGATTATTTCAGATTTCTTTGGTTCCGTCGTTGATTGAGCTCTTCCAGTCGGGTTACGCGGTCCATGGTCGGATCTTCATAGGGCGCGATGCCTCGGGTATAAATTTCTCGGAGTAAATCTCCGCGATTGATGCCCAGGCGTTCGGCAATGTCCCCGGTGCTTTGCGGGGTGCTGTGATACCACTGTAGGGCTAACTCCATCCGATAGGCGGCTAACCCCGCACGAATCACTTCATGAAATGCGTCCGTTTCCCGCAAGCCCAGGCTCTGACACAGGGCGGTGAGCGCTTCGGCTTCCTCGCGAGTTAACGGAATCGGACGTTCGTCTAATGCCATCGACTATTTCTCCTTGTCGTTTAGTTGTTGCCAGGCATAGTCGAGAAAGATTTCGACGGATGGGAAGCATTGGGGCGATAAGTGGTTGGGGACGCTGGACTATGAAACGGGGGAAGTGTTGTGTGAGCATGCGGAGCACTATACGGCCGTGGAGTTTTGGGATCTCCTAAAGACGGTAGTCGCCCGCTATGCGGGCGAAAAAATTGTGATGGTGCTGGATCATGCGGCCATTCACCATGCCAAACTCATTCAACCGTTTCTCGAAGCACATCGTAACCACCTGACGTTGATGTTGTTCCCGCCCTATAGTCCGCAATTAAACCTGATTGAAGGGGTCTCGGCATGGATGAAGCGATCGGTCCGTTACAATGTCTTCTTTCGGTCGGTCAAAGCAATCATGGCCGCCGTCACCGCCTTTATCGAGCGTATTAATAAGAACCCGATGGAGACGGTCAACCGTTTCTGTGTGTGTCTCTAGTGCTTCCGAACCCAATATTGCCCTGCATTCCCTCCGTTCACCCCTTCAATTGGGAAGGGGCTCAAGGCCTGAGCAGGTTCGTGTGTACGGTCACCGACACATGGACCAGAGGCTCTTCGACATCGCCCGGTCCGTCGCAACCACGCCAGTATCATGGTTCGTTTACTACGCCCCCCCCCCGATTCTCGCCGCTGGCATTTATCACGGGGCCGATCCGAGGACCGGCCGATCGTGGGGGCTGTGATTACGGGATTTTTCAATTCTTTACGACTGGGTATAGAGCCGAATTTATATTTTCTGAGTGTGAACAGAAACCTTGGAATGATGCTCGGCGTTATGATAGATGTCTAAGCTACATCGGTTGCAACCTACCCGGAGTGAAGGAGGGATCAGAGATGATGGCGCTGACCTGTCGGTGTTCTAATCCGACCGCTTCCGCAGCGTTTGCCGAATGGGACGTCGCGGCCGGCAACAAATCCAGGGTTTTTCCATAGGGATGGTCCTACCCCCGCTCCTAGTGATCCTTTAGCCCTGGCCGCTATCACACAATCGGCCACGGTGGGTTCGGCATAGACATGCGAGCACAATCGCGTAAAAGCACGGTAGTCGTCTTCGCTGTAGCGGTGACTGTAGCGTTAGGAGGAGGACTTTGGGCATTCCATACGGCCATCAGAGTCTCTCATCGAAATGCGCTCGCCGCGTATACGGCGCCGATACGCCAAGCCTTTCACGACTTGGCGGGAAAAATCTCTTTGCCTCTTGCAGGCCCAGTGCCCATCCCGCCGGGGTTATCGGCAACGACGACGTACACGAAAACCCAATATACGGTGTACCTCTATCGTTGTACCACCACGACCGGACGGTCGATCCTTTTCCCCGTAAACGCGCCACCAATCGAAACCTCCGGCGACGGTTCTGGATTAGCCCAGAGTTTCGGATATTTTAAAGGTCAACGATTCGCATCCGCCAAGCAGGCCAAAACGACGACGTTGACCGCTTCGCTGTGGGGTCCTCAGTCCGCGTGTTATCCCCACTCTGTGAATGAGCAAACATGTGGGGAACTACGGCCCCGTGTCGTTGAGATTCACCACTGGCGGATTGTCCTTGGCGAAGGCTTCGCTGACGGAGGGCGTGCGCGATCTCGGTGGCAGCAGGCCATCCTACACAGGGTTCAGATAACCGCACTTCCCGCACCATCGGGAACCATCCGGATTCAGGCGGCCGCCGATGGAAATCACACTGAGATCGTCTGGCAACGGGGGCCCATGGTCTACTCAGTCTGGATCAATCGATCGAGTCGTCAAGCCCTACGATTAGCCTCAGACTACCATTACGTTCATGAGTGAGTGAGTGAAAAATAGCGGCCTTAACGGAGGCGTATACGCCTCACACTTTTGAGTCGGCGACTTATTTGTTGAAGCATGAACGGACAGGAGTGCGCCTGGTCGACAGAAATCATCGACATCCCGAGCCACCGCGTTGTATCGTGGGAAGGAAGACCCATGGAGCCTGGAAGAGACGCAAGCGGAGTTCGACGATACCGTAGCCCAAGCGCTAAATCAGCCGATATCGGACGAGATGGCTCCTACTCGCCGGGGCGGATACTCACCGCAAGGAGTGCCGTGAGATTACCGCCACCGGATCCTACAACCCGGTCTCACGCCGACAAAGGCTCTCTTAGACCAGGCACGGGCGGTGGCGAAGTGCTCGTGCGCTTGGCTTAATTGCCCGTTGACACCGTAGCAACCGGGGCCGATCCGCCCAATGTGCTAAGCGCGCGACGACATTTGAAAGCCTTCGGGGTGATGGGCTACTACGATGGAACTGCGACCATCGATCATCACCACGATACTGGGTGTGAGTCAAATGGGACGATTTGATGCCAATCTTTGGGCGTCTCAATCCATTGCTGCATCATGGTTTCCTACCATCATGGCGCTCCTCTACAAAAGAACACCGTGAGCCGCGCGTAGTTTATTATTACCTCGTAACGCTTCTGACGGCCGGTCGATTCGGGGCCGGATTCGCAGTCGCGAAAACTCCGTCACAATCTGACTTACCGAGAGAGGGGGCCACAACGGTGTCTACGGTGCCCACGTACGTGCAATCGGCCGCCCAAAGAATGGCAGCTTCTATGGGAGACGCCAATCCCACCGGAGCGTGGTATGTGTTGTCTACGCGGACTGACGCCTTGAACTTTGCCCACATGGGCAGTGTCCCCGATAATGCCCTGGTGTACTTCTTCGTCATGTACGGAAATTTCATCGACCGCCATGCGATCGTGCCGCCAGGAACATCGGATCCGACCGGCTCAACGGTCATGTTTACCATGCACAAAAAGACCCACGAAATTCTGGACTTTGGCCTCTCCAAGCAAAAGCTAGATTTAACGCAACTGGGTCTTGTGCAGGCGATTTCGTTTTGAGTCTTCAGAAAACGGGTCATTCAAGCGGTTAGGAGCGGATTCCACCGTCGGCGCTACTTTCCGGATCGAGGAGCCCCGGGGTGTTGGCCCAGGTTTTCGCTTCCGGAGTTCCGGTACTCAGCTTGACATGACCAATCCAGTCATCACTTGCGGGTCGTTTCAGAGGTCCAGGCATCATTTTGAGCCGTTTCGACCAACCTGGACTAGCGCTCTGTGACAGCGCTCTCCGAACCTCAAATTCGACGAATTTCTTGCGGTGCACTCTTGCGGTGCACTCCTGCCCCTTAATGCTTCAACCAGTCCTTGGTCGCTCAAAAGCGTAAGGCACCAATGCCTCCTTTAACGCAACAACGCCAGATGCGAGGTATCGTTGAATGCCTCAAGGACCTGTTGGTCAACCCTGGTGGAGAAAGCACTGAAATGCCCGCAACCCCGGCGACAAGTACGCGCTAGTCAACCGGTCTTCGGACAGTTGCAACCACGATGCGAGCAGGTAAGCCAGAGTTCCACCCTGGGTTCTACCATCCGAGGCTCCGGCGTGTCCAAATCACATATGGATTCCATGCACGCGCACACTCTGTTGCAAAAGTGCCTCCATGTTTCACCTGCTCGAATTCTTGGTCGTCTAAATCCAATCCACATGGGTACTGAGGTTTCTGTTGGCTCTGGCCCAAAGCTAGATTTAACGCAACTGGGTCTTGTGCAGGCGATTTCGTTTTGAGTCTTCAGAAAACGGGTCATTCAAGCGGTTAGGAGCGGATTCCACCGTCGGCGCTACTTTCCGGATCGAGGAGCCCCGGGGTGTTGGCCCAGGTTTTCGCTTCCGGAGTTCCGGTACTCAGCTTGACATGACCAATCCAGTCATCACTTGCGGGTCGTTTCAGAGGTCCAGGCATCATTTTGAGCCGTTTCGACCAACCTGGACTAGCGCTCTGTGACAGCGCTCTCCGAACCTCAAATTCGACGAATTTCTTGCGGTGCACTCTTGCGGTGCACTCCTGCCCCTTAATGCTTCAACCAGTCCTTGGTCGCTCAAAAGCGTAAGGCACCAATGCCTCCTTTAACGCAACAACGCCAGATGCGAGGTATCGTTGAATGCCTCAAGGACCTGTTGGTCAACCCTGGTGGAGAAAGCACTGAAATGCCCGCAACCCCGGCGACAAGTACGCGCTAGTCAACCGGTCTTCGGACAGTTGCAACCACGATGCGAGCAGGTAAGCCAGAGTTCCACCCTGGGTTCTACCATCCGAGGCTCCGGCGTGTCCAAATCACATATGGATTCCATGCACGCGCACACTCTGTTGCAAAAGTGCCTCCATGTTTCACCTGCTCGAATTCTTGGTCGTCTAAATCCAATCCACATGGGTACTGAGGTTTCTGTTGGCTCTGGCCCATTGCTTGGGTTGGCCCGTGGCAATCTCGGTGTTTATTTCCCTAAGCCCTTTACGTTGGATCACAGTGAATCCGAGGTGGTGTCCGAGGCTGGCCGCTCTTCAGGCTCAACCCGAAGTGACCAATGATAGGGTGAGGGGTCTCGTTGGTGTATTGAACCTCAATTCGAGATGAGGTGGTGGCATTCCGTGGTAATCCCTTCGGGAATGATCCTCACTCCGGCGGATGTCATCGGGATGATGCCCCAATTCACCAACCGCTGTCCCGGGGCGAGCTCGCTAGGCATACGACATGGACGACTACGGCCTCGATAGGCCCGACGTGCGCAGTCTACCGCCGCCGCGTGACCCAAATTCTTCGTAATGGACGGCCTCGGCATAGGTGGCCCGCCGGTTTGGCCGCTGTGGTCATGGTCGCGTTTGGGCTAAGTGTTGGAATCCCCCCCTACGCCCGTTGATTCGCACGACGTTCTGGTTGACACCGATCGTTTCGTCGCCCACCTCTGAGCGCGAAGAAGGATACCTCGGGTGTTTTGGCCAACTCATTTTGTCATCCTCGGACTGCGCCGAGGATGACACGGAAGTTAGCCGAAGTGATGACCGATCTCATTAGCGCCAATAATCATCCCACGTTTCGCACCCTTATCCCTAGATATTGTATCGTGCCATAATCATCAGGCTACATATTGATCAGGAATATTTGAGAAGCGCAACATGTTGGGGTTAAAACCAATGATTATCTCCAATATATGGGGGTGCGAAACGTGGGAATCATGCCCTGGACGGGGTTTGCGATGGGCCAACGACCGGCTCGCCCCGGGGCGATGGGACAAAGGCGAGCCGATGCCTATCTCAACAAACACCCATTTGCCTACAATCTGCCGGTTTCCGCGAAGCAGGGCTAGAACGCCAGGGTTGACAAAACTTTGCCATTATTTCCCGTTGTTTTAGCGGAGAATCCTTCTGCAAGGCTCCATACAACCTAAGATTTAATTCCCGATAGATCCCCATTCAAGCGCACATTGCAAAAAGCTCACGCTTGTTTTATCACCCCATTGGGATGCTTCTGTTATAGTATAGAATCGAGGCCATTGAATGTGAGAGGAGCCCCTCAGGCGTTCCGCGGAGGGGCGATTCATAAAGGTTATCACTTTCGGGAAAGGCAGGAGCGTGAATGCACTCATTAGAAGAGCAACTGACCATGTCGGAAGAGGATTTGCGGACTGGGTTTTGGACCCATGATCCCAGCCACCTGGGATTCGCCATGACCCCGTTATTTCAGTCGTTTATTATTCCCAGCGTTGACCAGGCGTTTAAACATATCAAGGGAGCAGATGGACAGCCCTTCAAGCGAAACGCGGTGCGCATTTATCACGGCTATGCCTACGACCAGGTGGGCGCGGAGGTCACACCAGCGGACCCGGAACAACGGATGGCCGAGCTAGATGCCATGCGCCCGCGATTCAACTCCCTGCGCCAAGACTTTGATCGGATTGTGGAGACGGAGCTTTTACCCGGCTATCGCGAACTGGATGAGAAAGTCCGGGGGGTTCGAACGCGTGAAGAGGCTTTGGAAGGCCTACAATGGCTAACAGAACTAAATGAACGGTTTTGGACCCTGCATATGCAAATTGTCATGCCCGTGTTTATGGCCCAAGAATGGTATGAAGGGGTCTTTTTGCAAGCGTTCCCGGACCGATCGGCCACCGATGCGCATACGTTGTTAGTCGCGGCATCCAACCAGTTTGTGGAGACCGACCGGGCATTGGCCGCCTTAGCCGAGAGTATTCGCGAGCGTCCCACGCTGCGTCAGGCCCTCGAGGATCCAGATCCGATGGCGCGACTGCTCGAGTTGCCGGAGGCAGCCGATTTTTTGGGGGACTTACAATCAGCGATGGATCAGTATGGCTGGAGGGTTGGCGTCGGTCATGATTTTTATCAGCCCACCTGGCACGAAGATCCGCGGTTGGCATTGGCCACGGTGCGTCAGTTTTTATCCGCAGACGTTCCGTTTGAGGAGCGCTGGCAGTCCATTGTCAGCGACCAACAAGCGATGTTGGCGGCTGCGCTGGATGCGCTTGCTGGCGAACACCGAATGCGCTTTAAAGAAGCCTTTGATGTCGCCTGGGCGGCAAGGCCGATTGACGAGGACCATCACTTTTATATTGATGCCATGTTGCCGGCCAAGTCGCGTCCTCTTTTGATGAAAATTGGGGCGCTATTACAAGCGGAGGGACGACTAACCTCGGCCGAGCAGATTTTCTTTTTATATCGAGATGAGTTAGAAGCGCTGCTAGCCGGGAGGCTAAGGGTCGAGCCAGGCTTGTTGGAATCCCGCAAAGGGCAATACCAACAATATTACAATGAGACGCCGCCGCCTACACTCGGAACTCCCATGAAATCCAGCCCCGCACCCACCACCACAAACGAGTCGCCGGGCTTGAAGGGAGTCTCCGCGTCGGCTGGAGTATTCGAAGGAAGGGCACGGATTATTGCCAGCGCTGACGATTTTTCTCGACTGAACCCCGGTGAGGTGTTAATCGCGCGGACCACTACGCCTAGTTGGTCCGGGCTGTTTGCCATCGCGGGTGCCGTAGTGACCAATTCCGGTGGAATCTTGTCGCATGCGGCCACCGTGGCCCGAGAATATCGGGTGCCTTGTGTGGTGGCGGTCCCGGAAGCCACGGAACACATCCACGACGGCGACTTTGTGCGGGTGGATGGAGGTTTAGGTATGGTCACCATTCTAAACCCACAATCGTAATCAGGGACAACTGGCTGCGGGGATGGTTCATGAGCGACATCGGCTAGAGTAAATTGCTGAATCGAACCATGGTCCATCCCGGGCAGTTGGCCCAGAAATGCAACCATGGGTTTTTGTCCCGCTCTCATTGACGGAGGCAAGGCTGGCGTTCTCGGGCCAGCGCTCCGCTCAGTATCCCGAGCGGGATTTCGTTTGGGCGGATGTCGATGCATTCCCCTGGCACCTTTGCCGATATTCAAGCGTTAGATGAGAGAAGCCCTGAGGGAGATGGGTATCCCGCAGCAGGGTGGCCGTGGCCCTCCACTGGGTGTAGCTCGCCGGCAGATGTGGACCAGATGGTCAGGCCCGGGCGTTAGTCAAATGGGGGCAAAGACGTGCGCGGATATTTCCCCGATGAGCGAGGAACCGTGAGAATGTTCGTAAAGCGGAGATTTTCACCCGGTTTATCGCCTACTTGGGGTTCAGTGTGCTTGGCCTGGGCGCTGCTCCGGCCCAACGCGGGTCACCCCAAGGCTGCCTCAGCTAGCGGCAGTTTCGAGAGCCAACCTTCGCCATGACGCTCCCGACCGTTCCGTTCTTTATGGGTAACCTCCCCCTGCCAGTAAGAGCGAGCCCATTGAGACCGGAGCAGAGGGGTCGGACGGTCTCCCGACCGCCCTCTATCGGTGATTTGAATGGGATCCAAGTCCGCATTTGTCGATCACCCGAGCGCAACGGATTCAGGATGTGTCCCGGGCGGTGGGAGCAGTAAGGCCGCTTGCTCCTGGGTGGGGTTCCCCACGCGCTAGTAGTGCATTCCATAAGGTCGTTCCCAACCCCGTAGCCAACGCATCGGCCACGGAATCTACCATTCACCCAACACCCAGTTAAATTGGCCGAGCAGGAGGGCGATCAGATCCTCCCACGAACCGCGTTCTCCCGTATCTTGCCACCGCCCATGTCGATCCGGCAAGCTCAAGGCAAACGTGGAGCTAGACTCGCCCGTCAATCGGGCGCGATTGACCTTTTCGCCCGGCGGTTCGAGCGCGTAGATCACCAGGTGCGACCCGCGCTTGTCTACGGCTAAGTGGTGGAGTCCGTGCGCCAGCAAGCGGGCGCGTAAATCTTCGCGGTAGGCGTCTAGCATCATCGGATTCATGTTGTCCTGCCTTGTCTTGGAGGGGATACCTCCCAAAGGTCCACCAAAATGGGTGGCCATCGATCTGGTTCCATCGCTCGATACACCCCATCACCTGCTGGTGAAGTTCGCCGATGGAGGTGAAACTCCGGTTTCGGAACACCCGTTTGGCGACAATCGTAAAGAAGATCTCGACTTGATTGACCGACGACGCATGCAACGGCGTCTCCTGAAACTCGAATCGGTTTGAGTTGTCGGGCGTTGAAGGCGCTCCAACGGTCGCCAGGACCCTCTGGCTACGGGTTGAGGGTATCTCAAATCACGATATTTTTGCGGACCTTTGAGTCGTGCGTCGCGACTTGATCCCTGACGGCCAGCAGATCCTCCGCCTTCAGCCGGGGCTAAAGTCCGCAAGGCCTTCCCCGATCCGAATCTTGAAGGCCGCCAATAAGGGCAACGTGCCATGCCGCCGGTATGCATATTCGACGTGGGCCGCCCTATCCAAGGCCACTCCGTCGGATATTTCCGATCGTCCGCTTGGATACCGATTTTTCATCGACACCAGCGACAAGCCCCGCTTCGGGCCACGGCGTCTGATACCGATCGACCATAGCACCATGCGCCAGCCGCTAAACCAGGCTATCATGCTCTCACCGTCGTCGTCAATCCGTCCTAATCGATCGGGATCGTGGCTGCTTCAGTCCAAGGCGGCCCCGGTGATCGGACCCGGCCAAGATTTTCGAGCCCACCACCGGGATCCAACGATCGCGACCGATGCCCCATCAAGCGATCGTCCGCTTGCATCCAAGGAGTCAGCCTGCAGTTTCCCCAGGTTGCGATCTTGTTCGACAAGTTTTCGGTCATAAAGTGCTTTCCTAATCGTCCGGGCCGGGGGATTAGTGCGAGCACGGTCCAAAACGAGGAGCACGCCCGATGTCCTATAATTGAAAATCGATGGTATTGCCACAATATCAAAAGCCATGAGGAACCTAAGATCACCCGCACGATTGACGATCTGCGCATTCTTCGGGGGATGATATACTGCGCGTGGGTCAAATTTGACGGTTTGATGCCAGGGCTGTGGGCGTCTCAACCGGTGGTTGCATAATGGTTTTCCAAGACGATGGCGTTCTCCCAAAAACGAAAACTATGGCCCGCGCGCAGTATACAAGCCGAAAAATAGTTTGACCAGCCGAATTTGGTCTGTTCAATTCAGGTCTCGACCAAACAAACCCTGGAACCCACTTACTTGCTCTTATTGAGCAAAGTGGGCCCATCCTCATCGATGTCGTCGCCTTCGTCGCCCCTTTGAGGTCGGTGGCCTCCTATCTCCTCTCGGGCGTCTTTCGCCGCCGTCCCGATTTACGTGAGCGCATCTTGGGGCGACGCGCCAAAAAAACTAACGGTCGAGGGTCCGTCCGGCCCCGGTACAGCATCGCTCGGATCAACGAAATTTTTTTCAGGCGCGGCCCGTATCGAAGTGCGTCGGGTGCTCGTCATGGGTTGAGCTTAGGCATTTTCGAATCCATGGGTGCAAAAATCCGGCAAACCATGGGGCCGAGTGATTCTTTCGGATTGAAGGCGATCGCACCTTTTAGGTCGTACAACCGGCAGATCCTCGACCAAATTGCCATCGCATGGCCCCCGCCCTTTTTCTGGCAACCGCCTAGAGCCACCATTCTAGGGTTTTGGCTAAGCCTGTCGTCATCCGTTCTAGCCTAATTCCGAGGTGGTACTGGTGGTCGGGGGACTCCCCCAATGGTATTCCCCGTATTCGCTGATGGGCGTAAGCCGTCGTTTTCTGGTGAGCTTTCCAGCGACGAGCTATGGGGCGAATGCTGGCAGTACTGGGGGTGCGTCCATCAGACCCAGACCTGGCAAGGGCCTGAGTCCCAGTCTCGGTCAAATTGGGGCCCGTTGGGTTGGTCTCGACTGGGCGTCTGGCTCTGATCATTGCGGTATCTAATGGCTCAGAGTTAGTGGAAGTGATAACAAACCCAGTGAGCGCCAACATCTAGTCGAGTCCGACGGGTTCCAACGACGGGGCAAAGTGGAGCGGCTCCAACCGCAAGGTGGCTTCATTTTCCAAGGGACCCATGGATGCGAGACGGCAATCCTCCATATATCCTTGAAGATAGGCCGTAAATCACCGGGCTATCGAGAATGTGATGGCTGTTTTGACGCCTTGGGGTCTCACCTGCCTGAGGTTCAGCCGCCATTCGTGGTGCCGGACCGAAGACTGACAAACGACTGCTGAGGTGTTTAGCGGTTACTCGGCCTCCCGGGAGGATGGCGGCATTCCCAGGGGTCCACACCTTTTGGCGATAGCTTGATATGGTTCGAACCGCGTCCGTCGGCTATCCTGAAGGTCACGATGCCCGCATGAAAGGGCGATCTGCGGCGATCGCACCCTTTGGAAATGCTTTAAGATTCAAACGATATCGGGGAGACTGATCAGGAGCGTAAAATCTTAGCGCTCCCGATGGGTTTGGTCGGCGGCGAAAGCCGATCTTCCCGCTCTCCATTTGGCGTCGGACATCACGGGGAAAAGCGTTAATAGCGGCAAGAGCAGATAGTCGAACTCAAAACCAAACAACGACGAGACCGCTCGATGCTGCACGACTGCCCTCGGAGCCCTTGAGCTGGCCCCACGACGGAATAGCTTGAGAAGTCTACAGGCCCCCCCGCAGAACACGCCTGCCCTCCAGTGTCTATACAAGTGAACGTCGTGAACGGCATCAACCCCACCCCAGTGCAGAACATGAGCCGGGTGGCGCGCGATATGTGCAACCAGCTGCAGCCATTGGCGAAGTCTCCCGGAACGACTGGCCCGTCCAATGCACACTTTCGCCACCCATCCGTTCTACCTAATGAAAGCTAAAATATAGGGAAAGAGGGAGTATCATGAGTGCCGAGCAGGCGGAGAAGACGGGGATTCAGTACCGCAACATGGGAATTGTCGACCTCACCGAGGTGACAGACGCGAGCCAAATGGTGGGCGCTGTGATAGAAAATGTCGGCGTCGTGTTGGTTTCGAATGAACATCCGGACGTGGTGTCCCAAGCCCACTGCCAAAACGTTGGCGCCGTGGTATCGGTAGCGAAGGGTACCCGCGTCGAAACCATCATGGGCCAGGGCGAACTCTCGGCGCAGGTGTTGGCGCAATACGACGAGAATACGACCGTCATGGTGATCGGCCAGTACGCGATTACGGGACCCGTATTGCCGCTCAAGTTGCGTGGGCTAATGCTCATCGGCCAGCTCTTCCTCCCCAACGACGTGTACAGCGCACTGACTGCCAAGATCACAATGCAGGTCGGCCAAGTGGGTCAGTATACCGGAGACCGAGTGCGCATTTGGGTTGAAGACACCCGAATCGACCGAGCCTTTTTGGAGCTGATAGAAGAGCCGACCGCACTCGTCATGTTCGAGCAAGCCACCTTTGCCGCCGATGTTTTGCCCGAGCTCTTGAACGCTAAAGTCACTTCGATCGCCAGCACCGAGGACATCTACGTGGAAAATCCCGACCTGGAGGCGCTGGTGCGTTATTTGGCGGTCTCGCATTTCGGGCAGGTCAAGGTGAGATAGATGACGGATGCGGCCAGCGACTGGGAGGCGCTCTACTTGCGGCATCGTCAGGCTATCTGGGCGTTCTTCTGGGTCTCTTTGCATGACCGGGAACGGGCGATGGATGGTGTACAGGACGTGTTTTTACAGGCCTGGCGCTACGTTGACCGCTTGCGAACCCTCCACCCCACCGAGCAAAAGGCCTGGCTTTACCAGACGGCTCGTCGACGTCTTATTGACATTCATCGGCACCAGGTGGTGGTCGATCGGGCGGACATCCAGATGGCGTTGGATGTCACCAGCCCTTCCACCGCAGATCCGATGGAAGTCATCGAGCACAGAGAACGGCTTCAAGCTATCAGCGCCATCGTGCAGGGTCTCCCGCCTAAACAACGTGCAGTCTTCATTCTGGCCACGGTGGGAGAAATGACGGGGACGGAGATCGCCGAGTTACTGGCGATCCCGTCTGCCACCGTCCGTTCCCGGCTGGCGGCTGCCCGTAGGCGGCTGATCCGGGAACTTCATGCCGAGACATCCCAACCGGGATGTTCCCCCAATCCCGAGCACTATCAAGAGAAGGCGGGTGACCGAAACGAATAAGTCCATGCAGCATGACCTTGGGGTTTGGTCTCAAACCCTGCGACCCGCCTCCTATCCTTCTCTGTCCGAGATTCTCGCCCAGAGGGATGGACGCTTAGACCGTGAGCCTGATTTTTTCAGGATATTGGACGGACGGCTCTGGTCCTTTGAACGGATTGTCCGCTGGAACCGTCTTTCGACCACGTGGATGCTTGGCCCCAAACCTGACCCAGAAGAAGATCATGCCGCTGGTTGATGGCTCGCAGGATTGCCTCTGCGGCGTCTCCTCAGTCGCTAGGGCAATATTCTTGGATTGGAAAGGGGACGAACAGATTGCGGCGAAAGAAACCGACTTTGTTTTCGATCGGGCCTGTTTCGTGCCCCGCGTAGGGGTTACAGAAGGTAACCTAAAACCCGTAGTAAGCCTGAAAGCGGCCAAAGAGGTCGGTTAACTGCACGACCGCACCCACCCGGCGTCCCACTCCCGTGGCATTATCCAAGACGGGCCGCACCGGGGCGCCTCCCATGTGGTGCAAGAGATTGGCCTTCCCCCCGATGCCAAATGAGATCTCACGTTCCCGTGGTGGGCCGGACCTGGCCCACCACCTTCACATACCGCCGCACCGTCGAATACGACCGCTGATACTCAGGAAATTGCTCATGCCAGCGATCATGCACCCGTTGCGCGGTATGGCGTTGCTGATACCACGCGGCCTGATCGTCGTGTAGAGCCATTGGGCGTGGTCGGTTTATACGGGTCCAGTTTCGAACTCTGTCCCGTTGTCGTGGGGGGCTGGTGGGAAAAGTCGGCCTGCGTCAAAAAGTTAGTGGACGGCGAGATGGAACGCATCCTCTTCGAAGACGAATCCATGATACGCGATGATCAGGCCCTTGGGCGCACCGGGTTTCCGAAGGGCCAACAGAAAAAGATTCCGACGGACGGGAAGCATTGGGGCGATAAGTGGTTGGGGACGCTGGATTATGAAACGGGGGAAGTGGTGTGTGAGCATGCGGAGCACGATACGGCCGTGAAGTTTTTGGATCGCCTAAAGACGATAGTCACCCGCTATGCGGGCGAAAACATTGTGATGGTGCTGGATCATGCGGCCATTCACCATGCCAAACTGATTCAGCCGTTTCTCGAAGAACACCGTAACCACCTAACGTGGATGTTTTTACCGCCCGATAGTCCGCAATTAAACCTGATTGAGGGGGTCTGGGGATGGCTGAAGCGATCGGTCATCTACAATGTCTTCTTTCGGTCGGTCAAAGCAATCATGGCTGCCGTCACCACCTTTATCGAGCGTATTAATAAGAACCTCGAGTTTCGCACCCCGAAAGTATCCCAAATCTCCCTGATGTGACGTCGGTAAAAAACCGCCAAAACTCGCATGAATACTGAGCTTTTGGCATCATCAAAGGAGGATCCAAATCGGCGAGAAATGAGGGGTTATCGTGCGCGAAGACGTTTCTGAGACCCGCAAAACCCTCGAAAAACACGAGCACTCGATGACGGCCGTCTGGTTGGAGACGGTGCAAGTGTTCAAATTGCGATCCATCGTAAGGAAGGCGGGATTCGAAAAGGAACCAGGCGATCGTGTGGCGGAAATTATCACGTTGATGATGCGGCTCCCGTTCCTCTTACTCAAAAGTGTCTATCGCTGGTACACCAGCGACTTTCAACGGTCGCCCCAATATGCCGCGCTCAAAGACCTATTTGAGAGGTCCTTCTCGAGCTATCCATGGTGAACTCTCAATATGGCCGTCTGAACGGCCAAAGTGGAATGTCGCAAAAGCGAAGCGGGCCAAGGCCTACAAGGATCGTCGGCGCCTGAATCGAGCGTGATATGGGGGTGCGAAACTCAAGTAACAGGAAATACGCACAATAACTCTGTTTACTTATTGTCTAGTCAATGAGTAATACCTGAAAGTGCGTAAGAGCCCCGGCTAGGACCTTTAGTCCAGACACAGTTGAGGCTACACTAGAGTTTAAACATCAAGCGTGGCGATAGTATTCGCATTTATCCTGCTAACGTCTAATACGAATTGGCCACGGCACGACTCCGGCACGGTTGTCGTCGGATTGTTCCCCAGTCACCTCGTGGCCCAATACCAGGCCAACCGGCCAAAAAAAGGCATGGATCACACGAGGGAAAGCGCCCTACCCTATTTAACGCCGAAGCTCTTAGCCGTCGCTTTAGGGCTCCTAACCCCGTGAGAGGCCGATGAAGCGCCAAGGACTGGGGTACGCGGAATGTTTCTGCCTCTGGCCCCCCACCTACGCCAATCAGCCAATGCTGTGAGTCCCTGTCAGGAGAGCTCTTCGAGTAGCGGCGCTTCCTCGAAAATAGGCTCAAACGAAGACGGTTCACTAGTGAAATCCAAGGCAAAATGAGGGATCCCCAATAACACTAGGTTCCGGAATCCTCAACTTTGATGATCCGCGGCCTTTTTGATGAAAAACTTCTCGAATTCTTTGCAGATCTGTATCATGCCTAGCCATCTATCCCCAGCATCGTCAACCCGCAAAGTTCCGCACTTCCCGCCTTCACCCGGGGACGGTAAGGGGCAGACCCACACGAGTGGTTGCCGCGATGATCCATCGGTTCTGTTTTATACTGGGCACGGGTCATATACTTCCAGCGGGTCGAATTTACGGGTGTGATGCCAAGGCTGTGAGCGTTTTAACACCTTGCTTCGTAGTGAGTTCCCAACACTTTGGCCTTCCTCGTAAAACGGAAACTATGACCCGCGCGCATTATAGTTTTCGTTTTTTGGAGAACGCCATCGTCTTGGAAAACCATTATGCAACCACCGGTCGAGACGCCCCCAGCCCCGGCATCAAACCGTCAAATTTGACCGGCGCACAGGATAAAAGAGATGATCATCGTTCTTCCTCTGGAGCGCTTGGAGGTCTCATGGGCTTGATAACGACGATTTCGTCACCTGCCAATCCTCGCATGTGCGAGTGCTGCACCTTTTCAAAATGTCATCAATCAGATACATTATCAGTATCATCTTGTTAACAATGGAACAGGAGGCGCAGCATGGGGGAAAAAGTCCTCAGTCTGATCACGATTGTAGCGTTGACCCTTGGGCTCACGGGATTTTCAGTACCACGGCCCCGTCAATCGGTGGATAAGACTTCAGGACTCGTCGATGTCGTTTATGCCGGATCGTTAGAAGCGCTCAATAACCTGCAAATCGGACCAGCCTTCGAACATGCTACCCATTTTCACTACCAAGGCCAGGGTGGCGGATCGCTCGGTATGGCACAGGAGATTAAATCGCTGACCTTAGCGCCCAACGTCTTCGAAAGCATCGGCTACGCCCCAATTCAAGTCATCGAACCAAAAGACACCACTTGGGCAGTTTCCTTTGCCTCCAGTCCATTAGTCGTCGCCTATTCGCCATTCTCAAAATACGCCAATGAACTTAACGCCATCCGAGATGGCCGTCTCCCTCTAAAGGACCTCTTTACGTTGATGGCCTCATCAGATTTCCATTTGGGCCGCACCAATCCCAACACGGATCCTCAGGGTCAAGCCTTTTATATGATGGTGGAATTGGCGGTCAAACACTATCATCTTGGTTCCCATGCCGTCTCTCGCATCTTAGGGAGACTCGACAATCCTAAAGAGGTCTATTCCGAAGAAGGGATTCTCACACTCCTCCAGTCGGGTGGACTCGACGCCAGCAGCGCCTTCCTTTCGGAAGCCATCGAACGCCACCTAGACTACATTGCCCTGCCCAATTGGATGAACTTCGCCGTGCCGAACCAAGCTCGTTCGTATCGTCAGGCGACCTTGGCTTTGACGAACGGTCACACCGTGCGCGGTCAAGCCCTCACCGTCGACATCACCGCCGTCGGCAATCCCACCCCCCCGGCGGTCGCCTTTATTCACTTTGTATTAGGGGTTCAGAGCGCCAAGATCATGCGTGTCAACGGCTATCGGGTATTCTCGCCAACCGTGCTCGGCAAAAAGGCCGATGTTCCGGCAAACCTCCTCCCTCACCAGTGAAACAATTCCTGGGCGGCGTGGGCGGTCTGACCTTGGCTTTGCTGTTGCTGCCCGTCTTCGTTTTAATCATTCATGCCTCCTCGCTCGGGTCCGTCATCGCCTCGTCTTCGGGACGCGACGCAGTGGAGGTCACCCTTCTCTCAGGGATCTTGGCTCTAGCGATTGACCTAATCCTGGGCATGCCGTTAGCCTGGGTGGTAACCCGCATGGTCTCTCCTAACATGCGACGCTGGCTCGGAACCCTGCTCATCGTTCCATTACTGATGCCGCCGCTGGTTTTAGGATTAATTTTGGCCTATGTGGTAGGCCCAGCCGGGCCCTTGGCCACCGTCTTCAGTCTGGCTAATTCCTATGCGGGGCTGGTCATCGCCCAAGTTTACGAGTCTTTGCCATTTTTTGTGTTTACGGCCTGGGGCTACCTAGCAGCCCTCCCCAAAGAAGTGGAGGTCGACGTGGTAGTCTTAGGTAAACCGCCCTGGCAAACGTTCTGGTTTGCCACCTGGCCTATGGCCCGTCCCGGCTTCGCACTAGCCGCAGGCATGGCCTGGGCCCGCATTGTCGGGGCATTTGGTGCTCCCGTGGTCGTGGCTTATCACCCCAGTGCGCTGCCGGTGGCAATTTGGATTCAGTTGCAAGAACAAGGGCTTCCGGCCGCACTGGGCCTCGCGGTCTGGCTTATCATCGCCACCCTCCCGCTTCCCCTGTGGCTCCATTGGAGGTATGGCCATGTTCGAAACCACGGTTAATCATCCTAAACGGATTCAGGCAGCCTTCTCGCTCGCGCCGGGATTGCACACCGTGGTCGGCCCGTCTGGAGCCGGCAAGACTTCGTTATTGCGTACCATTGCCGGTGTCGATTCCCACCCTTCATTCCAAGCCCAGTGGAACGGGCTGCCGTTTGCACGTCTCCCCCACCTGCGGCCAACAGCCTTTGTTCCCCAACGCCCGAGCTTAATCCCGCACAGGACCCTGGAAGAACAAATTCGCTGGGTTGCCCCGACCGACGGCCGGTTATGGCGGCAGTGGATAGACCCCCTCGACCTGGCCTCACTGCTTCATCGCTATCCCGCCCAATTGTCGGGTGGCGAGCAACAACGCGCCGCCTTGCTGCGTGCCTTGGCTTCCGAAAAACCCCTGTTATTGCTAGATGAAGCGCTCTCCCAAATTGATCGTCCCCATCGCTGGGCTATTTATCAGCACCTGAAACACCAACGCCCCGCCCATCACCTCGTCCTGTGTTCCACCCACCAATGGGATGAGGCGGAAGCGTTTGCCGATCAGGTGCTTTACCTGCGGCAGGGACAACTCCTGTGGTCCGGTCCAGTTTCCGAGGCCGTCCCGGTGGATGCGGTCATGGCCCAAATGATGGGATATATTGCCACAGTTCGGTTAGGGGCGCAGCACATTCTAGTTCATCCCCAGGCTTTGACACTCGGAAGTTTGCCCACCGAAGGCGTGGTTATCGCTGGAACCGGGCAGCATACGCCGTTGTCTCCCACGTCTTCATGCTATCACTTCGTCACGCCAAGTTCCCCCTGGGCGCTCGACTGGACCGGCCATTTTGCCGGACCCGCGACGAGCTTTCAGGCTATCACGCTGAAAAATCCTACGTTGGTGTCCTTTAGTCTCTATCCTTGGTCGGAGGGATCCCCATGACTTTTGGAGAAGCTCTTAGCCACCGTCGCAAACAGCGGGGCTGGTCCCAAGAAAAGCTAGCCCAGCACCTCGGCATTACCCGACAGTCGCTGATCGCGTTGGAACATGGTCGACGCAGTCCCAGTCTCAAGCTAGCCATGGACGCTGCCCGCATTTTTGACACGTCTTTAGATGATCTCATCCAAGGGATGGAAAGCCACGCGCGCTTTACTGCTCCGATCCGGTGGATTGGCGCGCAACCAACATTTGTTTCGCCTGTCGTCTGGGCTTTTATTCAACATGCGGTGGTCCTGATCCCTACCCCTCTATTAGTCACGCCCCGCATGCCCGACGCCATTTGGGATCCCACCTCCCAACGCTTGACCCCTCTGCCCTCCGCTCGAGAAGCTCACAAGGTAATCCTGGTGGGAGGATGCGACCCGTTTTTAGATTGGCTGCAGCACCTCTACGAGCTAGCCCATCCCGGATTCTGGTTGGAGGCGGTAAGGCTTTCCAGCCAAAAGGCGCTAGCAGCTTTCCAAGACGGATTATTGCACATCGCTGGCTCCCACCTGTTCGATCCAACCACTAAACGCTATAACCAAATCACGTTTTCGGGTGACCAGTCGGTAATCCGCCAGCACTATCTCCAATGGGAAGAAGGGTTGATTCGCCACCCTGACCCCTCTGCTGTCAAAGGCCTGGCCATTCGCGAACCGGGCAGTGAAGCCAATGCGCTCTACCACCGGCATACAATTCACCCACCATGGTTAACCGAGGTATTCTACAGTCATCAAAGCATTCTCGATTATATCGTGCATCACCCCGACTGGGCGGGTGTGGGGCTCGGCAGTCTAGCGGCTATCCACGGGTTGGATTTTGAGCCTTGGGCACTGGAATCCTATGATCTGTTCATTCGCCAAGGAGACCTGCCAAGCGCTTGGGCCGAAAACTTCCTGCCAATCCTCCATTCCCTAGAGCTGAAACGGCTCATAGAAGCTATTCCCCATCTTGAACTCGCGGCCGGGCTCGGGTCAATTGACTGACGGCTGTCGTCCAGAAAGCGTCTTCTGAGCATAATGACCCCAGCCGGGTCATCTCTCCTCTCACTCGATTTCCTGGGCTGAATCCGGCTTAGATGAGGAGCAGAGACACGGTCCGCCATCAACCGACAGACTATCCGCCGAGGTCATAGACCGTTCGGGCCACCTCGAGGACCCCATTCGGCCTGATTTTTCTGGCAATCCTCGAGGGGGTCAAAAGCTGATTTAGACCCTGGCCCAGGACCTGCGAAATTTCAAGGGCCACTCCCGAGTGACCATCGGCTAGGAAGCAGCCCTTGAATGAAAATCCTGACGGTTGGACTCTAATCGAATCAGCATCCCCCGCTGAGAAAAACCCTGGGATTTCTAGTCCGTCCCGCGCCGATCCTTTTGGATTAGACTGCAACCCGGCTCTCTCGCGGTCATCCGGGTTCTCCGTCCGAACCCGGATCCAGTCCTTCATCCTACTCCTTGAGTTCAAGGTCGGCTGTACTCACGAGTATCGTTTCCACACCTGAGTCGCATGCGATGGAATATCGACACAGGTTTTTCCTTGAACCACCTCATTCTTACCACTCCATAAATCTTTAATATGGTGGTTCCCCGGCTGAACGAGGGTAGTCCAGTCAATTTCCACGGTTTTATCGGTTTCGGACGCGTTAAATACCGCCAACGCCCAGTCCCCTCCGGCCAGAGGCTTCTTCAGCGTATATACGCCATCGGTTTGGCGCACTACGGGAGCCTGTACACCCAAGGCATCTTGGTTGACCGCAATTAAGTCGGCGTTGGTCAGAATCGATCGCGTCGACAGATCGAGGCGGCGTAAATCCGTACCAATGAGAAGCGGTGCTGCCATCATGCACCACAGGGTAAAATGCGAACGGTACTCGACCTCGCTCATGCCCCCATTGCCCACTTCCAGCATATCGGGATCGTTCCATCCCCCGGGGCCCGCGTATTCATCCAACTGGCTATTTTTCTCAAAGATGCGAACGACATCCCAAGCCCCTTGCGGCGTCTCCCCGCAAAACACATCGGCAATATCCGACGTCGTTCTCCACAAATGGGCTATGCCTCGGGCCCATTGCCACGATTCGCCATCGCCCCAATTGCACATGGACAGTACCATCGGGTGATTCGTCGCTGCAATGCCCTGAGAAATCCTCCCATACAACTCCTGGGCCACCTCTCGGTGGCTCTTGCCCGGAAAATCCTCGTAGGGTACCGAACACCAGTCTTGTTTTAGATAGTCAATGCCCCAAGATGCAAATGTCTTCGCGTCTTGACTCTCGTGTCCATAGCTGGCAGGAAGTCCCATGCACGTTTTCGTGCCACAGCAGGAATAAATGCCCAATTTTAGACCCGCGGCATGAGCACGCTCGGCTAAGCGAGCGATCCCTCCAGGGAATCGTTCGGGATCGGGAACGAGTTCGCCCTGGGGGTTACGCTCGGGAGCCATCCAGCCATCATCAATATTCAGATAGACATACCCTAACCGAGCCAACCCTTCTTCAATCATCGCGCTCATCGTTTCTTCAATCAAATCTTGATTAATGCTTCCAGCAAACCGATTCCAGGTATTAAACCCCATCGGCGGAGTCGGCGACAAGCTAGGATTCAAAGCCATGTAGGATCCCCCTCTTCAGTTCGGACTGGGTCAGAGGCGGACCATGGGCCACCATTGGCTAGCGGCTAAAGTCCACGTCCCCTGAACCCCAATTGCGTTTGCGACCAAATCGCCAATCACCCCTAGCTATACTACACCACCCTGGTCCCCGAATCCTTCGGGATGACTCCGCCACGATCCCTGTTTTTAAGTTTAACCGCTGCGCCCTAAACGGCGGAGTTTCACGGCGCATCCTAATTAAGCGCCATTAGCCTCATCCCCGATGGCCGCACTTGACGCTTTCGACGCATCTTCCCGGTGATGAAGGGTCAAAGCGGCTCTTGGTCCGCCCCATGAGCCGACCACGCTCATTCCGTCTGACCCGATTGCCTCGCGGTTCAGGCTCACCCACCCGTAGCCTTTTTGAGTCATGTCAAACTTCGAAAAATCATGGATAATGGGATCATTAGCGTGTGGTGCTGCGGATTGCTTGTTGCCAACGCCTGTCAAGAGCGCTGGTTCGCAGTTGTTGGAGGAGGATCTTTAGATGACGATGCCCATGCCCGTCACCACCGTCCCTGTTAATCAGATCAATCCCCTCTCACTGTTTTATGTCGTCAATCTGGTGATCGCCTTATTTGTGGTAATCTTAGGGGGATGGTGGCTCTTTGCTCGCTGGCAGAATCCATCACTTCACCTTCCGCTGAGTCCTCCCATTCCCGCCCGCCGAATGTTGACTTATGGGTTAGGCGGTCTATGGTTGTTGGACGGATTGTTGCAAGCCCAACCCGCAATGGTCACCCGCTTCATCGGCGGAATTCTCGTACCGCTTGGTTCGGGAGAACCGCATTTCGTCGCTATCCTAATTCACCTGGGCGCTCAAATCTGGCATCTCAATCCGGTCGTCTGGAATCTCGGAGCGACGTGGATCCAAATCGGCATTGGCGTCCTCATCTTGGTCAGTGGAGAAAGTCGTGGCCGCCGTATTGCTCTTTATGGGTCAATCGGCTGGGGCCTAGTGGTGTGGACATCTGGGGAAGCCTTTGGCAGCATATTTCAGGGAGGCAGTTGGCTCTCAGGCAGCCCCGGTTCGGTGTTCTTTTATATCTTAGCTGCCATTGTGCTTTTGCTGCCAGTCAGCCGGTGGGACACCTCCGCCATGGTTCGCGGATGGCGTCTAGCCCTAGCAGGCGTTTGGTGGTTGGCGTTCGGCCTGCAAATATGGCCCGCCAACGGATGGTGGACTACGACGACAGCGCGCTATGTGCGAGCGATGGCGAGCATGCCGCAACCACCGTTCATCTCTGGCCCGCTTGAAACCTGGGCTCGCATGCTTCAACACCATCCGCTAGCTTGGAATCTCGGACTTTCCCTGGCATTTTTGGCCTTAGCGCTAGGCTGGACGATACGACCGCCGTCGCGATGGGTCTGGTCTTTGACCATGCTCTTCACCCTGGCGACTTGGGCCTTTGGTCAAGATTTCGGCGTCCTCGGGGGAATGGGGACAGATCCCAACAGCGGCATCGTCTTGCTCCTGGGCTTGATGGTTTATGCATCTATGGTCCATTTCTTTACCTGGCCTACCTGGCGCTTACCGGTTTTGTCACATCGTCGTCACCCAGTCCCCCACCTTCAAGCGGATCTGGACCCCATCAAAGACGCTGAAGCCGCCGATTCCAAGCAACAACGGGCTAAGCCCTAACCCTCGTGGGAAATAGCTACGGTGGGACGAAGGCATGGAAAATTGGTCTCTATGCCACGCTCCCAGTCTCTGAAAGCTCCACAACCCTGTCGAACCCAAGCCATGGCTAAACCGACCCCATGGACCGTGGCTACTTCATCGTGCCGAGCCTCACTCGATCCCACGACGAGGGCAGGCCATCTACTATGCATCGGACATGGCTAAATGCTGGCTCGGTGCTAGCGAATTCGTCGGCTCGCGGTTACTATGGGACCGTACCGAGGAAACTGGGGTTAGGGTTGGTGGGCCGGTTGGGCCCAGACTAAAAGGGGACGATTATGCAGTTAGTTACCAAGTGCACAGATCGCGGCCTCAGTCCCGCACGACTCGATCGTTTTACCCAAATTCGTTCGGTACAAGTGCCCCATGTCGGTATTGAGCGCCTTGACATGACCTACTTGGCCAAGCGCGGCATTTTAGTCACCAACGCCCGAGGATCTTTGGGCATGCCCATCGCTGAGGACATCTTCTCCCAAATGCTGATGTTGGCACGAGCTCCTGCCTATTTCCGTCATCAAGCGGCCCATAGATGGCAACACGAAACTGGCCCCTGTAATCTTAGTGGCAAAACGCTAGCCATTGTTGGTACGGGCGATATTGGCAGGGAAACCGCTAAACGCGCCCAGGCAATGACAATGCGCGTCTTGGGCCTCAACACTTCGGGCCAGTCGGTAGACGGATTTGAACAAGTCTTTGCCTCGGACGCTCTCCACTCGCTACTTCCGATAGCGGACTATCTGGTCCTAGCCTGCCCCTTGGCCGAGAAAACCGAAGGGATGATCGGAGCTAGGGAGTTGGCCATGATGAAACCTAGCGCCGTCGTGATTAACATCGCTCGAGGAGCCTTAATGGACGAAGAGGCATTGCTTGCCGCCTTAACCTCCGGTGCCCTCTATGGCGCCGGGTTGAAGGTTTTCGTGGATGAGTTCGCACAGGGTCGTTTGGTTCCCGAGAGCCCGTTCTGGGATCTTCCCAACGTCATCATCACTCCCCATCAGGCGGGAGATGGCGATCAGTTTTACCAACACTTTAGTCGGATTTTTTGGCTAACGCCACGGAATTTATTCAAGGAAACCTCCATGCCATAGTGAATATTCGCGGCTATGACCAAGGCTATTAGATCGCGACAAACATTGGGCCCTGTAGGGAAAGGAGCAAGTTCGGTGTGGTGGAAGCAAAATCCGCTACGGTGCATTCAGACCAATCTGAGGGTGGTTGATGCCAATATCGATCCTAAGTGATTAGTGGATCGGGCGTTGTCGTTGGGGGCTAACGTCCTAATGATTAACGCTGGTGGAATCGCAGCCTTTTATCCAACCCATCTCGATTGCCAGTTGCGCGCTCCGGGACAACAGCAAGACCTCTTAGGTGAGGTGCTACGTTACGCAAAGCCTCAGGGCTTAGGAGTGATCGCACGGTTTGATTTCAGCAAAACTGTTGACACTCCCCATGCGTAAACGCAGGGGATTCTTGCGAGGAACGCACTTTGGTGCGCTTTACTCGCAAGGGGTGAGCCAAACGCCCCCTATCCAGTCGCCCGAAGGTCTCTGGTTACTTGCCGTGATGGTTAGACTTCGCTAACCACCTTGGTTCGCCGAATCCTGTTAACGTCTGGTCTTGACGACGCGATACATTTTACGCCTCCCACGATTGCGAGAGACAACCGCCAACGTATCCATCTGTCAACGAGCGAACATATCTTCAGTATAGCACGCAAGGTATCGCTGAGGAACGACAAATCTTCGCCTGACAGCGAGCGCCTGATATCCTCATCCCTAAAGGTAGAGGTTTTACGGCGCGTTTGATAAGTGTTTCTGGGAGGTCTACCGCGACTAGTTTTATCTCGACCGCACCGACCATCCGATTACCTATCACGGTCTGTTTCACACCGGTCCCAGTGGACTGTATCAAACCCAGAGCGCGCTCGCTATTTTACAAGAAGTACTCCAGTCGTATCCGGTCGACGGCGTGTTCTTTAACATGTTCGATTATCAGACCCGCGACTACAGTGGCCTGGTTCACGGGGAGTGCTATTGCGAACAGTGCGTTCAGGGCTTTTTAGAGCAATTTGGTCGACCCTATCCGGGCTCGCTCCATGAACTGGACGCCTTTAAAAACACGCGGGCGACCCAACTGTCGCGCGATGTCCGTCACTTAGTCAAGGGGCACTCCGAAGCGATTGCCATCTCGACCTATCCCGGGGATGAAGTCGACATCGTACGCAAGGAATCGAATACCGAAACATGCATCCTAAGATGAGTCAGGTGACAGGGCGACATCCCATCCTTGTGAGGAAGATTCACCCGCATTCCTCCATTTAGAGTAGAAGCTCTGACTCATTTTAGGCGATCTTCTTCACTTGAACGACGGAACCTGACTCATCTTAAGATGCATGATGGTCAATGCCTTAACGGGGGCGTCTATGCCACAAGGCACTGCGCTCAGAAAACATCGGATTCGGAGTGTCGTAAATACTGATCGACCGTTTCGCGACTAATCCCAAAGGCCTGGGCTAGGGCCGTCTTTGCCTCCCCCGCCTGCGCTCGCTGGCGGAGTATTTGCACTTGCTCGGCCGTCAAGGCGCGCTTTCGCTCGCGATAGACCCCGCGTTGTTTGGCCAAGGCAATCCCTTCGCGTTGCCGTTCCCGTAAGAGGGCGCGTTCAAATTCGGCAAACGCTCCCATCACCGACAGCATGAGTTGCGCCATCGGCGAATCGTCACCG
>JAMCVM010000213.1 GCA_023475835.1 Bacillota bacterium
AGTACCCGAGCAAAGCCGCCTGGGGGCTTTGCGATGACGGGAACGGCCACGGCTACCGGCAGGACTTTCGAGGTGGCGGTTCCGACCCTGCGGAGGGAGGATGCCGGAGACGGCTAGGAGCAAAACTGCGGCCTCCGAAAGAGCGAACAATTCCAGACGTGTTCAGGAATGTGCAGATCTAGGAGATTTCTGCATGGGTCTGTGTAAATATGCTTAAGCACGTTATAGCGGATCAAGCGGGACCCTGCGGCTCCCCCTAGATTCTTGAGGTCGCACTTCAGCAAAAACGATTCTGGGGTTTTGCAGCGACGGCGGCTTCGACCGCCTTATCCTTGGCGGCCGGGTGGCTATCGGCATCGATGCGTTCGGCCGGAAGCCATGCATTGTCGTGAAAAAATGTCTCACAAATTACCGCCTAAGTGCGGTTTTGGTCTCGGCTCACGTTTCGCTGAACCGCTGAGATTTGGTCGCAAGGCTGCTTCAATTGAATCGTGGCGTGAAGGGAGTCGCGACCTTGGCAGGCCGAAGTGCGAACCTAAGCGGCCGATTTAAGGTCAGAAATAGGACCGTATGCGCCATGGCAGCCATCATCTGGAAGACGGCTAACCCGAGATGTCAAAACTGGCCCACAGCCACTCGAAAAATTCGGGGACATTAATTGACGAAGCCACCATTACCTCGGGGCGCTTCGTTTCTAGCGGCGAGATGACCACGGTGCCCCGAAGCGGTCCTTCTAAGACCACAGTCAGCGGCATCGACTTCCATTCGAATAAGTTCGGGGCATCCACGGCGGCTACCGCAACTACGTCATCCACCGGAAACGCCTCTGGATCCCCGCCTTCCCCTCGCGAGGTGTGGGCGTAATAGGAGAGCAAAGTAAAAAGCATTCCGCCAACTCGACCATATTGTTTCAGCCGCGGCAGATCCTTAATGGGGAGTAGCGCGCGGTGAGTCACATTAATGCCGACCATTTGTAGATGTCTGCCATACCGAAAGACAGCATCAGCGGCGTGCGGATCAACGAACACGTTGAATTCCGCGGCCTTGTCGAGTTTGGCGCCCGGCATGCCTCCAGCCATACAGGTAATGGAGGCAAGGCGATCGGCCGACTCGGGAAAGGCCAGCAGCAGAAGGGCTACATTCGTCAAAGGGCCGGTGGCGATGAGGTGGCAGGGGTCAGATGTTGGTTGCAGGCGTTGCCATATCCACTGCCAAGCGTGCTCCTGGGGCATGGGGACATCGGCTGTGTCCCAGGTGTAATCCCCTAACCCAGCGCTGCCATGAATATGCTTGGCCGTGAGCAGAGGGTAGTAGAGGGGCCCCTGGGCCCCTGGAGTGACCGGTAACGCTTGCCCAAGGTGGCGAAGCACGTGATGGGCGTTTTGAAAGGTGTGTTCTACGCTCACGTTGCCAGCGACCGTGGTGATTCCCAAAACCTGAAGCCGCTTTACCGCGACCGTTAATGCCAGAGCATCGTCAATGCCCGGATCCATGTCGAGAAACGTTGGGATTTTGCTCATCGCGTGCACCTCCGATCGATGGATGAAGTCAAGTTCTCTCTTGCCAGTATGGATCAACGTGGGGTCTTTCTATGCTCGCGAAACCCAAGCCGAGGGATATAATCGAGGAGAGTCGGTGGGTGACCATTCACCGAGAGCGAGGGGGAATAGCCGTGGACGAGCAGAACATGCGGCAAGATTTGGTGCATCACGCAACTGAAGAAGCCCATCGAATCTTGGGATTTTGGCGGTCGCAAGTACTGACCGCTGACGGCAAATTTCATGGCCGAATTGACCAGGAGGGAAAGGTCGAGGAGGATGCATCGCGGGGATTAATTTTGGCGGCAAGACTTTTGTGGACCTTTTCCAAGGCGCATCTGAGTGGACTGGAATCCAAAACGGCCACCGTATCGATGGTCGATGACTTGTATCGATTTTTGGTGGGAACCTTTTGGGACAACGACTATCTTGGATTCTATTGGATGGTGGACGTCCACGGGGCCCCGGTTCAGGCCCACAAGCACCTTTATGGCCAGGCCTTTGCCCTTTATGCATTGGCGGAGTACTATGCACTCAGCCGAAATCCAGACGTTTTACACTGGGCTCAGTTGACCTATGAGGTGATCGAAGATTATGGCGCCGACCGTGACCGGGGCGGCTACTTAGAGTCGTTCACCCAGAGCTTTGAGCTAGACCATGAAGCTCGCCTCAGCACGATCAATCACGGGGCACCGAAAACCATGAATACCCATCTTCATCTCCTTGAAGCGTATACCAGACTGTATCAGGTCTGGCCTAATCCGCACTTGCGCCAACGCTTAAGCCAATTGTTAAACACGGTGCGGACCTTCATCGTCGATCCCGAGACGTTTCATTTTCGCTGTTTTCTCGACCGAGACTGGAACTCTCTAAGCAGCGAGGCGTCTTATGGACATGATATCGAAGGGTCGTGGTTGATGCTAGAAGCGGCTGTAGCGCTCGACGATGTCGAACGGGTGAAGGATTTTGAGACGTTAGCGCTTAAGATGGTGGATGGCGTTTGGAAAGAGGGAGTGGATGCGGATCACGGAGTCATGAACGAAGGGATCGACGGTCGCATTACCGACGGCGGCAAAGACTGGTGGCCACAAGCCGAGGCGGTGGTAGGCCTAGTCAATGCCTACCAAATTAGCGGCGATCTCCAGTACTTAGAGCGAGCCAGCCTCGTCTGGTCCTTTATCGAACGCTATGTCATCGACCGCAAACATGGCGAGTGGCACGGGCGCCTCTCACGGAGTGCCGAGCCCAGGCCAAGTAACCTGGTTGACGCCTGGAAGTGCCCGTACCACAACACCCGAGCCTGTCTCGAAGTGATTCAGCGTTTGACATAAAGGCTGGGTGATTGCCCTCAGAAAATGACGCGGGGACGGGAGGGCCTCACCGAGGCCTCGTCCCCGCGCTAGAGTCCATCGCGTTTAGGCTTGACTAACAATCTCAATCAGTTCTTGGCTGACTACCTGACCGTTCTCTTCGACCAGGCCAAAACTCATGTTTTTGTAAGTCCAGACCGCTGAGCCAATGCCGAGATGGCGCAAAATGTCGACAAAGTCTCGATGCCAGGCGACGCGGCTAGGAAGCGGAGCATGATCGATCACTCCATATTCTCCGCAATAGACGGGCTTTTGGGTCCGTGCCATGAAATCGGCGGCTGGAGCGGCTAGGCGTTCTAAGAGATCTCGGTTCATCTCGCCGAGATGTTCGGACCGGCTGGCACGAAATTCTGGATGTTGGTCTAGAAATTCGTCGAGTCCCGGAACCCTTCCGGGATAGCGAAGGGTTTGCTGATACTCCCGGGTCATTGGGGACCACTGGGCGTTTTGATGGGTAAACAGATGCGGCTTATAAAAATGAAAGGTGTAAATAATATGATCCTCGTGGGCGATCCAGTCGATGTTGTTCAACTCGTCGACGGAGTTGTAGTGGTTGCCTCCATAAATAATATCTCGAGTCGGGTCGACGGATCGAATGGCGGCGATGGTTCGATGCGCCAATGCGTTCCAACGTTCACTGTTGGGTTCCACGACTTCGTTGAGCAGCTCTAGCTTGAGACCGTCGTCAGCGCCTCGATAACGCTTGGCCAAAAAAGTCCAGAGATTGATGTAGCGCGTCTGATCATCGGCGGAATCAAACAACGAATTGGAATCGAGCGATCCAAAGCTGTATCCGGGCGCTCGATGCAAATCTAAGATGAGACCCAGTCCCCGCGCTTGGCACCACTTCAGGCAATCGTCAATATACTTGAGGCCGGATTCTTTATAGACGCCGGGACGCGAGTCGTCTTCAATCACTGGGTAGTCGAGGGGCAGTCGAACATGATCCATGCCCCAAGCGGCAATGCGGTCGATGTCGGTCGCGGTGATGAAGTGGTCAAAGTGAGTCTGATTAGCGCGACCATACTGAGAAATCCAGCCTCCGAGGTTGACGCCGCGGACAAACGAATACGTCATGATAATCGCTCCTTTGCGACGGATGGGGATTGGTCGAGATAGGGATTAAGGATGAATCCACGATTTAGCCAAAATCGCCTTGCGACGATTTTGGGCAACCTGTTGAGTAAAGTAGAGCCGTGCCCAATGAGTTCGGCGCGGATTACTTCCCTGGGTATCTTCGACATGCGCTAAGACATTCCTGCCAATCGACTCCAATCGCGCGCTTAGGTCCGCTGGCGAATCGACCGCGCCCAAGGTCCCGTCAAAGTCCTGAAAACCCCTGTCATTCCGCCATTTTTTAAGGGAGTGGACATTTTCCGATCGATCGGCTTTTGCCCATCGACTGATGGACGCCCACACCCAGTGGTTGCTTGTTTAAGGAGTCTTGGCGTACCGAAGCGTGGGGAGGGGGTTATAGCCAATGCCGAACCCATTCGTTCCAGCACCACACCAAGCGGAAGCCTCCATGCCGCTACCCAAGTGACCTACCAGTCGGTACCCATATCAGTTGATGCGCAAGAGCCGATCGATCGGTTATCGTGAACCTCTATCAGGAAAATTACGGACGAAATGATGGCCTTTGGTTTCTGTAGCCAGGACTCGCTCGGATGGAGGCGCTTTGGCGTTATGATCGATTTCCATGCACTGAACTGGGCTGGGCCTTCCGGTCTCCGGGACCGACTTTCGGGCTTGATTGACCCTCGTCAGAAGCGAGGCATCCGTTTTCCCTTAGAGGAAATTCTCCTGTTGGCGATGGCCGCCGTATTGGCGGGCCAGCGGTCGTATACCGCCATCAGCGACTGGATTCATGATCTGAGCCCCGAGTACCGCGAACGGTTCGGCTGCCGGCCCTGGGGATCCACGTTTAAGGTCCCCAGTGAACCGACCATCCGCCGGACGTTGCCGAGCATCGACCGCGAGGCCTTTGACGCCGTGCTCAATGCGTGGTTAACCGAAGAATCTCAGCGACACGACAACGCCATTGCCGTGGATGGCAAAGCCGTACGAGGATCTGGGCACGGCCGCCGAAAGCGGCCGGTGCAATGGCTCGCTGCTTTGGGGCATGCGACTGGGCAAGTTCTCGGACCAGTCGATGTCGACAGTAAAACCAACGCAATCCTGAAAATTAAAGATTGGCTCGATCCCGTAGACATTACGGACAAGGTCGTCACCATGGATGCGCTTCACACCCAAGTCGTGTGAGCCCGGTATCTCGTCGAAGACCAACACGCCCGTTCCATCATGGAAGTCAAAAAGGCCCCACCCAGCTGATACGAAGCTATCGCGGCAGTGCCCTTGGAAGACTATTCCCGGCCGATGGTCACCCTCAATCAAGGGCATCATCGCATCGAACAACGGGTCGTGCGCACGTCGACCGTGCTCAATACGGATCTGGATTGGCCCTATGTGGGCCAGATCTTTCGAATGGACCGCCACGTGACGGACCTTTTGGGGGCACCCCCGCGATGAAGTCGCGTTCGGCGTGACCGATTTGCGACCGAAATTCGCTTCGCGCCAGCGAATCGGGAAGCTCGTGCGCGGGCATTGGCGCATTGAAACCCGGTTTCATGAGGTTCGAGACATGGCCTTTGATGAAGACCGAAGCCAGATCCGGACCGGGTCCGGTCCGCAAGTCATGGCGACACTCCGCAATATCGCCATCGGCTTCATCCGACGGATGAAATTGCCCAATATCCAACGCACGCTCGAACATCTGGGACGTCGGCCGGACCCAGGTGTGTGCCTTGCTCTTGAGCTAGCTCCTTCGTAGACTTCATCCATCGTGGCCTTCATTGT
>JAMCVM010000195.1 GCA_023475835.1 Bacillota bacterium
GAAAACGGGAAAAATAATCAGTCCCGAATTTGACCGTCGAGTGGACGGCTAAACCATCAATCTTTAATGCCGACCATATATCTGCAAAAAAATCTCATTATATTTTCGGCACTAAAGAATTGAAACGTACTCCTTGATGAAGAAGACCAAGGCACTCAAATCTGGTCGGCACCCGTATCAGATCTTTACTGCCGGGTATATAGTACTGTGGGTTTACGCATCAAACATTATAAAACGCCTCGATCCGAACGGTATCTACGCCATACCGCCTCTTCCATCCCCATTTCCTGACTTCTGACTCCACGAGTTCTCTTTCGGCAAAATAACCTCTTCTGGCTTTATCCTGAATCCAGGTGAGCATTGTACACCGATTACTTATTGGGGTAAGGTCTTGAGCAGTTGCGTTGCCTCTAGCATTAGAGCGTCGTAAACATAATCCTCTTGTCGATAAGGTCGTGGGTTCCGAAGACCTCGGCGCAATGTGTGCTGAAAAAAGGGCTTGATGCAGATGCACCGAGCGCACGCTCAGGGTGAGGGCGCGGCTATTTTATACCAAGAAAAATTCGGCAACTGAAGCGGGAGCTTCTCCGCGCTGAATTCCGAGGGTAACCTGGACGAGGGAAAGGCAGCCACCGCATTTTTGGGCACCCCTTGGTGATTTTCGCCGGGCAAGACGGCGATTGATGCCCTGGCTTATCAAGAACAATTAGTTCGGCGCACCATAAATACTGTTCATCTTGCTTTGCTTGGAACATTTACGGTAGCCGGACTCCACCTCTTTCGCGAATCGAAGCCGGGACGGCATGAACCCACCCTCTACATTTCATTCAGGAGCTAAAAGACGAAACAAAAGAAACCGAACTCCGAACGGAATCCAGTTGTGTACGTACCCTTTATGGGTTATGGGCCTTTATGGTGTCGGGAGGGGGACTCGAACCCCCACGAGTTTCCTCATACGCCCCTCAAACGTAAGCGTCTGCCAGTTCCGCCATCCCGACTTGTTTTGTGGTGCCGAAGGTGGGATTTGAACCCACACGAGCTATTGCTCACGGCGCCCTGAACACCGCGTGTCTGCCAATTCCACCACTTCGGCTAGTAACCTGTCGTAGTATACCAAGGTTTTACTCGTAATTCAAGTGGACGATAAGGTCGCGCCCCGGCCGCGGTGGAGACCCCAAACCCCTAGTAGTTTCTCCGCCTTATATTAAGCAGGGGATATTGGGTGCTCTAAGGATGCTGATCCACTTTCTGTGATTAGAGCGGGGTGCGGCATGGCAGCTTGGTCCATCTGGTCCAAGGTCGATGGATTGCGACTCGGAGTGGATAGGGACGTAAGACTGTTTCACTTATCAAGTATCAATAGGATAATGGCGTCGATACTGCGATCCGACAAATATTATCCCATCCCAAGGTCCAAAGGAACTTTACTCCGCCCACCTAGGAACTGGCGATCGTTGTGAACGCTCAGGAGAAGCTTCTCTTGAAGATCGATGAAGATCGAACGCCCCACGGCTAAGATCAAGCGTGGCCCGATACCATTTGACCCCCGGTCAAGACCGTGAAAGTCAAGGTCGCCGAGCACGATTGGATGCGTGTGATGGCAGGCAGGCACCCCCCGCTAATCGATGGCGAAAAAGTCTGAGCTTAACCACGCTTCCACCAGGACTCGCGCTGTCTCCCTCGGACTGATGCGCCGCACATCTGATTGAGGCCGGATCAAACGGGTCGCGGTCAGCAAGTCTTCGACATACACGGCATCTCCGTGCACCCTAACAATTTGATAGATTCGGCCGTTGTCAGCCTTAACATAGTCACCGCATAACCATTCGTTCATGGCGTCCTCCTATCCCTCGAACGCACGTTGCTGACCGCTGACCCTGGGTTTTTACCTACTGCAGATTATGCATTTGCGACCCGTTGGGAACGTTGACTGTCTTAATTTGCGTGCAGCTCGAAGAGGTCTGTTTGCTCCATTTGAGGGAACGGAATATGATATGGAAAATAAATGAAGTTGGGGGAGATTTAGGTGAGCTCCATACCTGTGGTCGTGGCCGGGATTACTGGAAAAACCGGTGAGGCGGTGGCCAAGACGATTCAGCACACCACCGGTTTAAGGTTAGTCGCCGGCATCGCAAAAAACCACGCTGGGGAACATTTAGGAGCACGGTGGAGCGATCCCGACCTGGATTTAAGTATTTGTCGAGACATCGAAGCCGTGGAGCCATTGGATTATGCCGTGTTAGTGGACTTTACGGAGGCGGCCTCGGCATTCGAGCGATTACAGTGGGCCATTGTCCATCAATGGGACATGGTCGTCGGCACCACCGGGTTTACTGCCGAACATCGTCAACAGCTCACCAGATTGGTGGAACGATATCAGGTAGGGCTGGCACTAATCGCCAATTTTTCGGTTGGGGCTTGGCTATTAGAAAAAGTTGCGGTGGAAGCCAGCTATTTTTTTAATGTCGCAGAAATTGTTGAAGAACATCATGAGAGCAAGCGTGATCGTCCTTCAGGCACCGCCCGCCGCATGCAAGGTCTCTTGGCAGACTCGTGGCGCCGAAGTCCCGACGATATCCCCGTGCACTCGATTCGTCTGCCCGGTTTAATAGCCCACCAGACGGTAGTTTTCGGTGCTCAGGGGCAGGTGCTTAGTTTCCGCCATGATGTGCATGATCGCAGTGCATACGCCCCTGGGGTCATTCAGGCCATCCAAAAAGTCCATGCCCTAAGAGGTCGGTTAGTCGATGACTTAGGCGTCATTTTGGATAGAGATTAGACCCCCTCTGGGCCACGGCTTGCTCGGCCAGTGCGAAAAACTTCCGCGTGAAGGGGCGGTCGTTGTCCCGCAAATCTTGTTCAATTTTTTCTTGCAACTGCGCTAAAGCCTCACTGGCAGCAGGTATCAGTAGGGCACTTCTCTTTTTCACGTCGCCGTTTCCCCCCTGTCCCTGCATTGGCGGCAATGCTATGATGGAACATAGAATGCGTAGTTTGTCCCCGACTTATTACGTGCTTAAGGAATTGAGGTGAGGCATGCGAATTTACGACACGGTAGAGTCGTTGATTGGACAAACCCCTTTACTTCGGTTGCGCAGCGTATCTGAGCTTACCGGAAACTTGGTGTTGGGAAAGATGGAAAGCAGAAACCCTGGCGGCAGTGTCAAAGATCGGATTGCTTGGGCGATGGTTCGCCAAGCGGAAGAATCCGGCGAACTTCGGGCTAAGGGGACGATCATCGAACCGACGTCCGGCAATACCGGCATTGGCTTGGCGATGGTTTCTGCTGCGCGCGGCTATCGATGTATTTTAGTAATGCCCGAAACTGCATCGCTAGAACGCCGCATGCTGTTTGCTGCCTTTGGCGCCGAGGTGCATCTGACCGCCGGCGCTGCGGGAATGCGAGGCGCTATTTTGGAAGCAGAAGAGCTGCTAAAGACCATGGGACATGCCATTATGCTGCGGCAATTTGATAACCCAGCCAATCCGGCAGTCCATCGAGCAACCACTGGTCCAGAAATTTGGAACGACACCGACGGCAAGGTTGATGTCGTCATCAGCGGAATTGGCACGGGTGGAACCGCTACCGGAGTGGGACAATATTTAAAGCGTCTCAAATCCTCCGTGCAGATCGTGGGAGTAGAGCCCGAAGAGTCACAAGTCCTGGCTGGCGGGGATGCTGGGCCACACAAAATTCAAGGCATCGGAGCGGGATTCGTGCCCGGAGTGTTGGACCAATCCGTGTTAGATGACCTGGTGGCGGTAAGTTCTCAGGCAGCATTGGATTCGGCTCGGGCGTTGGCGGTAAATGAAGGCATCCTGGTGGGGATTTCGGCCGGCGCAGCCGTGGCTGCCGCCAAGAACTGGATTTTGCGATCTGCAGTGTCCGAGAAAGTGGTGGTCGTAATTCTGCCCGATTCAGGAGAACGCTATTTAAGTACCGGTATTTTTCAAGGAGACCATGCCAATGTTTAGTCTAACCGCGACCTTCAAATCTGGTCTGCGCACTTTAGTCCTACTAGCGGAACAGAAAGGCGACAGCCCGCTTCCGATTAGCGAAATGACTGGGCTCATTGGCTTGTCGGATAAATCGTTGGAGCAGCTGCTGATGAGTCTGCGTCGAGCCGGGCTGGTGCGCTCGGTCCGTGGAGCCAATGGAGGGTTTCTGTTGGGACGGCCGGCGTCAAAAATCAGCTTGAAGGATGTCATGACCGCGATTCAGGGCCCGATCCGACTGTGTGATTGCACCGTCCCGGATTGTCAGGATTGTGTACGGCCTGAGGTCTGGAAGGCGCTAGAGACGTGTTTTGAAGGGACCCTCGCTAGTCTCAGTCTTGCCCATCTCATCTCGGCGAAATCTTTTCAAATCCTTCCCCACTCCGTTGTGTTGCCGGATTCGCCGTTGTGGCAAGAAGGATCGGGGATCTAAAAATCGCCCTTATGGGCGAAAAAGTGGTCGGAGAGACAGGATTCGAACCTGCGACCTCCTGCTCCCGAAGCAGGCGCGCTACCAAGCTGCGCTACTCCCCGACTGCTTTCTCATTGTAGGGGTGCAACGTAGTTATTGTCAAGGCAAGGTTTTGAATGCCAGGGGATGTACAGTGAGCTTATTGATTATTTTGCCTACGAAAGCGGGGACACCTCTATCCATCGCATGCGACTCTTAGTAGTTCTTTTGTTGGCACGGCTGGTGGGTTGGCTGAGTCGGTTGCGGGGCCACGGGGGCAGTTCACTGCCGGGAATGCTGGCCTTAAAGTGGCAGCCAATGCTTTTACGAGACCTCAAGCCGGGGCTTCGCCAGGGTTCCGTTCTAATTACCGGCACCAATGGAAAAACGACCACTGCGGCTATGGTTCGACGGATTTTGAGCGACAATCGATGGCACCTAGTCAGCAACCATAACGGCGCCAATCTTTTGGCAGGCTTGGCCACCTCCTTCATGCGGGATCGACGCCACCTTATTCCCCGGGCCGATCTGGCCCTATTAGAAGTCGACGAGGCGACCATGCCTCGAGCCGCTGATGAACTGAGGCCCCAGGCGATTGTTGTGACCAACGTGTTTCGGGACCAGTTAGACCGATACGGGGAACTCTCGACGACGCTTCGTTACATTCAACGCGGAATCGATAGGCTGGCCGAGGACGGTTCACTCATCTTAAATGCGGACGATCCCCAAGTAGCCTACTTAGGCGAGGGGAGGGCCCATGTCGTCTATTTTGGCCTGGATCCCAGTTCATCCGCGCAGGCATTCTCTTTGGACAATCACTACGATGCCTCTGATTCCGACCGTTGTCCGCGCTGTGCGACGCGGCTAGAGTATCCGCAGCGGGTTTATGCTCACCTCGGTCATTACCGTTGTCCTCACTGTGGTTATCAGCGACCCGCGGCCGCAATCACGGTAACCCCTGGCCAAGGAGGGGAAGCCACGTTGTCTGGCGAATTTGGGAACCTCTCCATCATCCTGCCGATACCGGGAATATATAATCTGTACAATTTAGCCGCTGCCGCAGCTCTCTCCTGGGTATTGGGAGTCCATCCGGAGAGCATGGCGCTGGCGCTGGCGGACATGCCCCCCGCTTTTGGCCGGATGGAGGCGATAGTGGTTGCGCCCGATACCAAGATTTGGATTGCATTGGTCAAAAATCCGGTAGGCTTTAATCAAGTCATGGATACCATCATCGATTCGGGCGACAAGCCCAACATCTTTATTGTCATCAATGATCGCTATGCGGACGGCCGCGATGTATCCTGGCTGTGGGACGTCGACTTTGAACGCAGCGGTTTGCGGGTCGCGATTGATCAATGGTGGGTATCGGGTATCCGCGCCTGGGATATGGCATTGCGTTTAAAATACGCCGGAATTCCACAGACGCAAGTCGTCGTCCTGCCATCAGTATCGGACGCGCTCGCAGCTGCCATTAAAGGCAGTCAAGAAAAAACTCTCTACATTCTGCCTACGTATACCGCCCTAATGGAAGTGCGTGACCTTCTCACCCGTCAGGGTTTAGTCAAGCACTTCCGAGACGGGTAGGGGCACCCCGCCGTCGCCTATTCGAGGGTTTCTAAATATTTTTCGCAGTCCATAGCTGCCTTGCAACCAGACCCGGCCGCCGTGATCGCCTGGCGATAGCGGCGATCCATCACATCTCCACAGGCAAAGACTCCCGGCACATTCGTTTGGCTGGTGACCCCCGCGGTGCGAATATAGCCTAGTTCATCCATATCCAATTGGTGATTAAGAAAATCCGTATTCGGACGATGGCCGATAGCCACAAAGACACCTTCGGCACTAATTGTACGAACGACTCCCGTCTTGTTGTCCCGGACCTCAAGGCCAACCACCTGACCTTGCCGGTGAACCACGGACACGGGCGTGACGTCGAGTTCCCAGCGAATTTTCTCATTCTTGCGCGCACGATCCTGCATCACTTTAGATGCGCGCAATTGACTCCTGCGATGAACAATGGTGACTTCCGAAGCAAACCGAGTGAGAAAGGTTGCTTCTTCCATGGCCGAATCTCCTCCGCCCACCGCAACGATTTTTTTGTCGCGATAAAAAAATCCGTCGCAGGTGGCACAGGTCGAGATGCCGTGACCAACCATTTCTGATTCGCCGGGAATCTCCAACATTTTTGCTGAAGCTCCGGTAGAGACGATCAAAGATTCCGCAAAAAAAGTTTCTGCTCCGTCATCGACGGTAACCTTAAAAGGACGGTGACTGAGGTCGACCGCCGTCACGGCTCCGGTTTTAAAGGTAGCGCCAAAGCGCTTCGCTTGATCCCGCATTTGGTCCATTAAGTCAGGGCCTTGAATAGCTGTGGGAAATCCCGGAAAGTTTTCCACTTCGCTGGTCAAAGTCAGTTGTCCACCTGGTTCGTTGCCGTCAATCACCATCGGCGCCAAAAAAGCTCGAGCCGCATAGATAGCTGCGGTGAGACCCGCCGGTCCCGTACCTAAAATCATCACTCGGTAAGAAGTCTCCATGATATCCCCTCACTTTTCAGCCCACATTCCCCCTTAGTATACTTCTCTCTCGACTAAAGAAACAGGCATTACGCATGGGCCTCCGGCTCTTTGACCGCATCCAATTCCTTCAACAACAGGCACTCGCACCAGCCATTTGCACAGGGCGGAGGCGCGATTGGCCGGTTTGACTCTATGCCAAGTGGCGCAAAACCAGAATTTTGGTGTGGTCATGATCGGTCCCGGTGAATAGCTAAACACCCCGTGTTTGGGTCCACCGATTTCAAAAGACTCTCCTTCAGCGGAGATAGATGGACCCATTTAGCACGCCTAACCCACGGTATAATATTGGTAGACAGCCAATCTGGTTGTTGGATGTGTGAACGTTTGGATGAGACCAATCGGCCGAAGCAAGGCCACGAGTACGAAGGTGTGCCCTGGTCCGGGCACAAAAGGAGGTCTTCGCTTATGACATCGGTGGTATTTGGCACGGCGGGCCACATCGACCACGGCAAGACGACGCTGGTGCGAGCTATCACCGGACAAGACACCGATCGACTGCCTGAAGAAAAATCCCGAGGGATTTCGATTGAGCTAGGGTTCGCCCATTTTCAGTTGCCCTCCGGTCGTGTGGCCGCTTTGGTCGACGTGCCCGGACATGAGCGTTTTATACGCAACATGGTGGCCGGTGTCCACGGGATGGACGCCGCCATCTTAGTGGTTGCGGCCGATGAAGGGGTCATGCCGCAGACCTTAGAACACCTTGATATCCTACAGCTCTTGGGCGTGTCCTCCGGAATCACCGTGCTCAGCAAAGCCGATACGGTCGAAGCCGACTGGCTGAATCTCGTTGAAGAAACTACCAGAGAGGCGTTATCAGACACTTTTCTTGGCCAAGCCCCGCTTGTGATCACCGATGCCGTCAGCGGTCGCGGCTTGGACGAACTGCGCAGGGCCTTAGACCATCTGGCTGAGGAGGCACTCCCCCGGTCGGTGGATGGGTTTGCAAAACTGCCGGTGGACCGAGTGTTTAGTGTCCATGGCTTTGGAACCGTCGTCACCGGCACTTTGGTCTCAGGCGCTCTGGTCCCGGAACAAATGGTGGTGCTGCAACCGAGTGGAACCTCCGCCCGAGTCCGCGGTCTAGAAGTCCACAACCACCCCGTGCACAGGGCCGTCGCAGGGCAACGCGTAGCCGTGAACCTCAGCGCAATCGACCACATCCCTCCCCAGCGCGGTCAAGTCTTGACCGTCTCCGGAGCGATGCAACCTGCGACGGTGCTCACGGTCGACTTGATGTTGCTGCAAAAATCTCCTCCTCTAGAGATGAATGCGCGCGTGCACTGCCACATAGGCACTGCGGAAACCGTCGCCCGGATTTATCTGTTCGACCGTATGCAGGTCAATGGAGGAGAGCGCACATTTGCCGAACTGCGCCTTGATCAGCCATTGGCTGCCAGTCGCGGGGACCGATTTTTAATTCGTTGGCCTAGTCCGTTGGATACCATCGGTGGGGGCAACGTCATCGAGCTAGGGATCCATCATCACCGAAAAGAATCGGGTCTCATTGCGCGGTTAGAGCGTATGTCTCAGCCTGATCTGTGCGCGTGGGCGCTTGCCCTGCTCAACGAGAGTCCACAACCCTTGAGCCTCGACGAGTTGTCTCGATCTTCTGGGCTCCCTGGGTCCGTCATTGCAGCCGAGCTCGACCGTGGGGATTTTTTACACGATGAACAGCGCGGGTGGTGGTGGTCTCGGATTCCCTTTGAACGAATGCGCGACCAAGTCATCGCCTTAGTCGGTCGTCATCACGCGCAATTCCCGCTTAGGCCAGGGATTGGCCGCGAAGAGCTTCGGCAAAAAGTCGCAGATACCTGGCCGGTCAAATCATTTTGGTGGATCATGGAGTGTATCTCCGCTGTGCGCCTCGAGCGCGAATGGGTCGCCTTGAAAGATTTTTCTCCCGTTCTCGAACCGGCCTGGAGCCAGGCCGCCATCACGCTATATCAAGCCATCGACCAATCCCGGCTGAACCCCGACGGTAAAGACTGGCTGATGCAACATTGGCAGGGTCCTCCGCACCTTCTGCCTGAGATTTTGCATTGGATGGTGCGTCAGGGATGTCTTCTTCGTTTAGATGATGAGGTATATATCAGTCAACGTACCTACGATTGGGCGCGGCAAGTCGTCGTCCAATCCATTGGCCTAGGCATCTCGAGTACCTCCGAATTGAAAGAAAGGCTCTCTAGCAACCGTCGATACACCATAAGTTTTTTAGAATTGCTCGATTCCCAGCATGTAACCCGTCGAGCAGGGGACGGGCGAGTACTCCGCTCTGAAGTCATCTTCCCCGATGAATCGCCCAGAACAAAATCGTAAAGGAGCGATATCGATGCGAATCGAAGTGGCCTGGGCTAAGATGCCCAAGGGTGGATTTGGGGAAAGTGGAGACAGCATTGAATTGGTCGAGCGCCCCCTGGGAGGACTGAGCTTGATTTTAGCGGATGGCCAGGGCTCGGGTCCCGCCGCCAAACGCATCGCACGCATGGTAGCGATGAAAGCGGTGGCGCTCATCGCCGAAGGCAGCCGCGATGGGGCCGTGGCCCGTGCGGTCCAGGACATGCTTTACACCGCCCGCGAGGGCAGAGTTACAGCAACTTTGACGGTGATCACCGCCGATTTGTATAGCCGTACCGTGCTGGTGTCGCGCAACGCCGCTTGTCCGGTATGGGGTCGACAAGAAGGCCGAGTCTTTCGCATCGAAGGCCATTCCGATGTCATCGGGACGTATCGCAAAACCAAGCCCGCGATCACTGAACTTCCTCTCATCGCCGACAGTCTTTATTTAACGTTCTCCGACGGTATTCTCACCGCCGGTCGAAGGTATGACCGCACTATTAATTGGGAAGCCGTGGAGACCCAACTCGAATCGTTATCCCTTGACGACTTAAACCAATGGGTCGAAGAGTTCATTCACACCGCAGTCGAACTAGACCGGGGACGACCCGGAGACGATATGAGTGTCATGATGCTGGGGGTGCGCGATGACCAAGGTCCGAGTCTCCGACGTCTCCATGCCAGCATTCCCTATTGATGGCATTGTCTTGGTCGGTGTCTGTGCCGCGGGCAAGACCACCGTTAGCCGCTTGCTGAAAGCCAGAGGCATCCCTGCAGCCGTCGTCGCTCAGGAGCACTCCGCAGTCCCGGGACTTTACCGCCGCCACGGTCATCGCCGAGTCGTCCTGTTGTGCGCGGATTGGGAGACCGTCCATCGACGGCGTCATCTCAGTTGGAATCCGGATTTCTACCAAACCGAATGGCAGCGGCTGGCACAGGCGCGCCAAGAAGCTGGGTTGATCGTACACACAGATGCGCTGGACGCCGTGGCCGTAACAGATTTAGTCGCCCATTGGTGGTTCCAATTGGCAAGCCAGGAGGCCACAACAAAGGACAGGCACAGCACCCTGCGCCGGCTCCCGCACGACCATGGGACTGATTAGGGCGGCTCGGAGAGCTGGGGTTGACCATATCCAAGAGCCCACGGGCCGCGGCTTTGGCGGTTAACCAGGATTGACAGGCATGGGGTCCGGGTATATAATAAGTCGATTTTTGCCGGGGAGGCCATAACGATGCAGACGCGCAAACGCAGCATGATCAAAATTTTTGCGCTGGTTGCGGCAGTGTTCGCAGCCCTTTATTATTTTGGCATCGCCAATCCGATTACGAACCACCTGCGCTACGGATTGGACCTTAAGGGCGGCGTCAGTGCGACCTATCAGGCAATCCCCAGTCCTGGGGCTCCTGTCAACAGCGAGGCCATGGCCCGGGTCATGAGCATCATGAGCTACCGCATTGATGCCTTGGGTGTGTCAGAACCCATTATCCAACAAATCGGCGGCAATCGCCTATCAATTTCCTTGGCCGGCGTCAAGAATCCGGACCAGGCGTTAAAATATCTAGGCGAAACGGCCGTGTTGCAGATTAAAAGTCCCAAGGGCAAAGTCCTTTTAACCGGGGCCGACCTGAGTAACGCCCAAGCGGAGATTAGCCAAGGCCAGTATGTGATCGCTCTAACCTTCAACGCAAAAGGAACCTCCATCTTTAGGCGGGCGACGACCAAGTATCTGCATCAAAAAATGCCCATCTACCTCGACGGGAAATTACTCGAAGCACCGACGGTGGACAGTGTGATTCCCAACGGACAGGCTCAGCTTTCCGGAAACTTTTCTACATTGAAACAAGCTCAAAATATGGCCTTGTTGCTGCAGTCGGGGGCGCTTCCGGTCACTTTGAAGGTGCTGGCCAGCAACACTGTCAGTGCGACCTTAGGCCGGGCGGCAGTGCGCGCCAGCACCATGGCGGCTGCGATTGCTATCATTTTAATTATATGCGTCCTGGTCCTCTGGTATCGGCTTTCCGGTATGGTCGCTGATCTCGCGCTCATTATTTACCTGCTGTTGGTAGTAGGCATCCTGTGGTCCATTCATGCGTCGATCACCATCCCCGGCCTGGCTGGGCTCATTCTGTCGGTTGGCATGGCGGTGGATGCGAATGTTATTATTTTCGCACGGGTGCGCGAGGAAATGATGAACGGCAAGACGGCGGCCGCTTCCGTTCGACAAGGCTTCCGCCATGCCATTAGAGCCATCTTGGACTCTCACGTGACCGCTTTTGTCTCGTCCTTGATTTTGTTTTTCCTTGGCACGGGCGATGTCAAGGGGTTTGCTTTGACCTTGATGATTGGCACTGCGGTCTCGCTATTTACAGCCGTCACGATCACCGGTGTAGTCATTCGCTGGGTGGCAGATGTGGGCTGGGCTCGTACGCGTTCCCTATTTGTAGGCTAGGAGGCCCTCTGCGATGCGGTTTCACTTTTCTTTCATTCAGCATTGGAAGCTATGGTTTGTCGTCTCCGGCCTGCTCGCGATTATCGGAATCGGCGGCTTTTTTATTCGAGGATTGAATTACGGTATAGACTTCACCGGTGGGACCCAATTGGATCTCAGATTTCATCAGAGTGTTACCACGACTGCCATTACCAACACGCTAGACAGCATGCACCTTTCGGGCAGCACGGTGGTTTTTTTGGGAAAGGGTCGCACTCATGCCGAAATTACGACGCCCAATATTTCTCAGGCTCAGCGCGATCAAGTCCTGACGACGTTGTCTAGAAAAGTCGGAGCGTTTACCGAGATCTCCACTAACCGGGTTTCCTCGGTGATTGGGCAAGAAACGGAACAACGGGCCTTGCTGGCGGTGGTGATCGCGATGGCCGCGATTATGCTGTACATGGCCATCCGGTTTGAATGGCGTTTCGCCATAGCCGGTATTGCCGCCATGGTGCACGACGTGGTCATTACTGTCGGGCTGATTGCCTTGATCCATATCCAACTGAGTCAAAACTTTATCATGGCGGTGTTAACGATTTTTGGATACTCGATTACGGACAAAATTATTGTCTTCGACCGCATTCGAGAAAACTTGCACACACGCAAGAAAAATGATTCGTTGGATGATCTCGTGAACACCAGTTTAAACCAAGTGGTCGTGCGTTCGATCTACACCTCAGTGACCGTTTTAATCGCCTTGGCCGCTTTGTTAGTATTTGCCGGCAGCAACATCCGTGATTTTTCTTTGACCATGTTTTTAGGCGTTGTTTTTGGAACCTATTCTTCACTGTTTATTGCCAGTCCGATTTGGATGATGTGGCGAAAAAAAGAAGCACCGAAGAAAAAACGTCCCCGACGCTCGGTAGACCTAGAACCGGAACCATAAATTCTTTTCATCGGGCATGCTATCGCTGAGAGGCACCGTCCTCTAGAAATTGACGTCCATCTAGGACGAAAGCGAGGCGATGGCATGCCAAGATTTAGACCTTCTTCTTCGTCTGCTGATCACTCTAAACCGATTGAGGCTGCGTTGTATTGGCACAGTCCCTGGTCGGTTGTCTCCCAATGGTGGGATTCCGACCAAAGCGGATCTGCTGTCGCCAGAACCTATCGCGATGGCGAACGAGTCATCGTGGAGATTGAACTGGCCGGAGTGGATCCGGACCAGATTGCCTTGGAAGCGGGGGCCAACCGTCTCCATCTTCGGTATCCCAATCATTCTCGGACCATCCCACTACCCTTTATGATTCATCAGGAATCTGCCAGAGCAGACTGGAAAGATGGGCTTTTAACCGTCATCGTCGAGCAGACGATGAGCGACGGGCAGGCGCTAACGGAGTCTCGTCGCGAGTTCGAATGGTGGTGACGGACGGGCTCTGGGTGCCGTTATTACTGGGATGGGTGAGTGATTTGCCGGGCTTGTTTTTGTTGCTGGCATGGAGTTGGGTGATCCAAGCTGAGCAGCACTGGCCGCTTGGCGGCTGGGTGTATCTTCTTACCCTAGGAATCGCGCTGGTCGGCGAGGCAGGGCTGGCGGGACTGCTGCCCCGGGTGCCGTTGGCGCGATCGTCGGAACGAGTGGGCTTGGAAAGCGCGGTGCTGTTTTGGTCCGTGTTGCACTGGGGCACGATTCTTGGCTTGGGGCTTTGGCAATTCGGCCTCGGGTTTGATGCGGCATCGAGAGTCCGAGGAACGCTAGCTGATTTCGTCCGCCGATTGATCTTACGTGGTATCCGCCTGGTTCTCGGGGTCAGCATCGTGATCATTTTGGGGCGGTAATCATTTTTCTGTGCCAAGAAAACCTTGGTGGGTGCGGTTGAACTCCGTCCGAAACGGAAAGACGTTCGGACAGAATATTTTACCCTAATAGATCTCGGTAAATCAGGTGAGTCGACTGGTTCCAAGGGGGATTCCCAGCGGGTTGGGACTGACTGGCCAAAACCGCGACACGATTCCCATCATTCGGTTTTTTGCAGCCCGACTGTCCGCACGAACGACCTAAACCGGTCGTTTCGCCGCGTGTGGGCATTTAACCCGGTGTCAACCAGCGCCGCGTTTTCGTCTTTAGGGCCGACGATATCGCTGGAATTCGGTTCCGTCACCCACCCGCCAGATCGCTCGCCGATTTCTGCGCTTATGATAGAATAGGCCATCAGCACCATAAAGGGGTCTCTCGTTGCGTACTCAACTGTATCCTTTGTTGCCGCCCGTGTCGCGTGAAACCTTGACCGAGTTGAGTCAAACCTGGTCGGTTCCCATTCCGATTGCTGAATGGCTCTGGCGAAGGGGCATCCGCACGCTAAGCGACTTTAAGTCGCTTACTGCTGAACCTGAGATTTCCTCGCCCTATCTTCTTCCGGATATGTCCCGAGCCGTAGCGGTTTTGGAACAAGCGCTTACGACACACCAATCCATTCGTATTCATGGCGATTATGATGCCGACGGCGTGACCGCTACAGCGGTCATGTTGCGGGGTCTGCGAGAATTGGATTCGACGGCGGTTGTGGACTTTCATATTCCCAACCGTTTTGACGAAGGCTACGGGCTCAGCGAGGAAGCTGTGCTCCAAGCCGCCGATGATGGCGTCCAGTTGTTGATTACGGTCGACTGCGGATCGAGTTCCCAAGAGGCGGCCGCGTTAGCTGCGTCTTTGGGCCTCAAGCTGCTAATTACCGACCATCACGGCCTTTCGTCTCCCTTGCCACGTGCCGAGGCGGTCGTCAATCCGGAAAGGATGGCCAATCCCAACCGTTTTTCGGGAGCGGGGGTCGCCTTCCAACTCATTCGCGCCTTGTCTCAACAGGTGAATCTTCCCATCTCGAATCGTCTGCTGGCCATTGCTGCGATCGGTACCGTAGCGGATGTGGTGCCGTTGAGAGGTGACAACCGCGCCTTGGTGGCCATGGGCTTGGCACAATTGCGTCTCGGACAAGTCAAAGGCGTAAACATGCTGGTAGAACGAATCGGTCGCTCTCGGCTGCACCTTCAAGCCAGCGATTTAGCTTTTTATCTCGGCCCGCGGCTGAATGCGGTTGGGCGTATGGCTGACGCTGCGCCCGCTGTCGCATTGTTGATTAACGACCATGAGCCGGAGTTGCCCGCCGTCGTCGATCAACTCGAAGCCGCCAACCATCAACGACGCGAAGTGGAGCGCCAGCTTTTGGACCAAGCATGGCTGCAACTCGATGAGTGGCAGCAAAGCGGGCGAACCCTGCCGCCATTTGTGGTGGTTGGAGGAAGTGACTGGCACCACGGCGTGATTGGCATTGTCGCCTCGCGTCTGAAAGAGAGTCTCCGCAGTCCAGTGGCCGTCATCGGGTGGCAGGATGACGAGGGCAAAGGCTCAGCTCGAAGCGTCGATGGCCTAGACCTTTTGACCCACCTCCGCGGCTCGGGGGATGCCTTTTTAAAATTAGGCGGACACCGCGGTGCGGCCGGATTTAGCCTAACTCGACAGTCGCTGCCGGATTTGGCGCGACGCCTCAGCCGCGATTTACCTAAAACTGTCATCCGACAACGTTACCAAGGTCCCCCTATTGATGGTCGATACGCGGCCGACGACCTATCCGTCGAGGTTTCAAAATGGCTCGAACGCTTGGAACCGACAGGCCATGGATTTGAGCCGCCTCGCTGGATGGTTCGGGGCACCATTGGCGATGTCCATGCCATGGGCGCTGGCGGAGATCACTTACGCTTTCATTTGGTCGGAGCAAAGTGGCCAGCGATCGCTTTTCAGTCCGGGTCAAAAGTGGCTCAAATGCCCCCAGGTGGTTCTGTTTGGGCCGTGGGCCAGTTGCAATGGGATACTTTCAAAAATCGGCGACAACTGCGATTCCGTTGCGATCAGGTGTTGACTCCGGCTAAACGTCGATCTTGGAAAGATACGGTAAAGTTCTCACCGCCTCCGGAGCATCTGTCCGGTTTAGTGCTGTGGGTGGTGGGCGACCAATCCAGTCTAGTTCAACTCAGCCGTCGCGGAGTGCCGAGCTACAGTTGGACTCATCCCCTGGCCGAGCGTGCGGTTCTAAGCCACCAGGTTGAACGTGGGCTGATTGCCGCGGTGGCCTTAAGCCAATGGCGCCCGTGGCCAGAGTGGGAAGAGGTCGCCGAGCATATCGTCTGGCTTTGCCGTCCCTTTAGTCAGGAGGCCTTAGGCTTAGCCGCCAACCTCTTGACGACCACGGGGACACAATGGCTAGACCCGCAGTGGATCAACGCAAAATCCCAAGATGGGGTGCTGACTAAATGGCGGCGTTTGGTCCCCGACCGCGATCGCCTGAGTTCCCTGTGGCGTCTCAAACGATCGGGCCACTCGCCGATGATGGCGGGCCAGGCGATTTTCCAAGAACTAGGGCTGGATCCCCAAGCTTTTAATCCCCAAGCGCGACGGGATCTCATGGATAGTCCCAGCTATCGCTATGCTTGGACTTTACGAACCAGCGCCGAAGCGGAAATCAGTCTGCAGCCAAACCGAGGCATATGAGGGAGGTCGGCAATAAGGATGCAATGGACCCAATGGTTACGTGAGGTCCCTGATTTTCCGGTCCCGGGTGTGCTTTTCCGAGACATCTTGCCGGTGATGGCGGATCCGTCCGCCTGGCAGGATTGCCTGGCTACACTCGAGGCCATGATTCGACCATTTTCTCCAGAGGTGATTATGGCGCCAGAGGCTCGAGGCTATCTCCTGGCCGCACCGCTGGCGGATCGTCTAAAGGTGGGCTTAGTTCCGGTGCGAAAGCCCGGAAAGCTGCCAGGACCTGTTCTCAGCCGACCATACGCGTTAGAATATGGAGAAAGCCGACTCGAGATTGAACAAGGGATACGGTTAGACCAGCGCCGAGTCGTGGTGATTGACGATGTGCTGGCTACCGGTGGTACCGTGACTGCCACCGCCGAGCTCGCTCGCGAGGTAGGTGGAATCCCGGTAGCTTTCGCCTTTCTTATCGAGTTAGGCAGTTTGGGAGGTCGGCCGCATCTGGAGCATTGGCAGGTCCCGGTAGTCAGTGCGCTGATGCTATAGTCGTTTGGCAGCGGACAGGTGACGGCTAGAACAAAGGAGGTGGCAACTTGACGGTCGCAGAAATTGTAGAACAATTGGGGTATCATGGCGAGCCTCAAGAAGTGGAACGCGTGCGCAAGGCGGTAGAGTTTGCGCAACAAGCCCACGAAGGTCAGTCGCGGGCGTCAGGTGAGCCCTACGTTGCCCATCCTTTGGCCGTTGCCTCCATTTTGGTGGAGTTGCATCTCGACAGCGAAACCATTGTGGCCGCAATGTTGCATGACGTCGTCGAAGATACCTCCTACACATTGGCCGACATTGAGGCTGAATTTGGTCCGACCGTCGCGCTATTGGTGGATGGGGTCACTAAGTTGGATCGGTTGGAAGTGAGAACTCGCGAAGAAGAACAAGCCGAGAATCTTCGCAAGATGTTTTTGGCGATGGCTAAAGACATCCGGGTCATCTTAATTAAACTGGCGGATCGACTGCACAACATGCGCACGCTCAAACATTTGACCGCTGATCGAGTCCAACGGATTGCCAAAGAGACCATGGAAATATACGCGCCCTTGGCGCACCGGTTGGGTATTTTTCGGATCAAATGGGAATTGGAAGATTTGGCTTTTTTGCATTTAGACCCCGAGGCCTATCAACGAACGAAAGAATTGGTGGCGAAAAAAAGACTTGAACGCGAGGCGGCGGTCGAAGGCGTCATCCAAGATATCACCGAGCGGACATTGCTCGCTGGCATCGAATCCGAAGTGTCAGGACGGGCCAAACATCTGTACAGCATTTATCAAAAATTGGAGAAGGGCAAAGACTTCAGCCAGATATTCGACCTAGTCGCAGTCCGTGTGCTCGTCGAATCGGTCAAGGACTGTTATGGGGTTTTGGGCCTCGTCCATTCGTTGTGGAAGCCGGTACCCGGCCGTTTTAAAGACTATATTGCCATGCCCAAATCGAACTTGTATCAAAGTTTGCACACTACGGTTATTGGCCCCGAAGGGGATCCCATTGAAGTGCAAATCCGCACTTTTGCCATGCATCACACGGCTGAGTTTGGAATTGCAGCGCATTGGCGCTACAAAGAAGGTTCGGGGAAAAGTGATCCCGATTTCGACCAAAAACTTGCCTGGCTCCGGCAATTGTTGGAATGGCAGCGAGACATGGGCGATGCTCAGGAATTCTTGGAGACCTTGCGGGTCGATCTGTTTTCCGACGAAGTCTTTGTCTTTACCCCGCGGGGAGCGGTGATCGGTCTACCGGCAGGCGCTACCCCCGTCGATTTTGCTTATCGGATTCACACCGATATCGGGCACCATTGTGTGGGCGCTAAGGTCAACGGGCGTATTGCCACGCTGAACTCAGTATTGCAAAACGGGGACATTGTGGAGGTCCTGGTCAATCGCGGCTCGGCTGGGCCCAGTGCCGACTGGCTCCAGTTTGTGCGCACGTCTCAGGCTAAGAACCGGATTCGACAATGGCTGCGCAAAGAACATCGGCAAGAGCATATCGCTCGCGGACGCGACATGCTCGACCGTGAAATCCGGCGGGCAGGCTTAACTTTGGCCAATGATCGGCTGCAAGAGTTGGTAAAGAAGGTAGGCTACGGAACCTCCGATGATCTGGCCATCCAGATTAGCGACGGGAGCGTCAACCCAGTGCAGGCGGTAGGTCGGATCAAAGACGAGGTCACTGCCCAAATGAATGCACGCGGGGCCTCGATGATTCCGATTAAAACAGGGACCAGCCGAAAACATCACGAGTCCGATTCACCTTCAGAGGTTCTAGTTCGCGATCAGGGCCGAATGTTAACCCACCTAGCCCGCTGTTGCCAGCCCGTGCCTGGTGATCCTATTATCGGATATTTGACTCGAGGTCGCGGGGTCACGGTGCATCGCATCGATTGTCCCAATGAGCGGGAAGTCAGTCGTGATCCCGAACGACTAATCGACGTCAGTTGGGACTCTGCCGAAGCGGAACTGTCGCCGCATCCGGTGGAACTTGCGGTATACGCATGGGATCGAGCGGGACTGTTGGCCGATGTAGCCAACGTGGTGGCCGACTCCAATATCATTTCGGCCAAAGCTCGCGGCTTTCGGGACCGAACCGCGGTGGTCAATGTCCGTTTTGAAGTACGCAATCTTAGTCAATTAAACCAAATCATTCGCCGACTCGAATCGCTCGCCTTTGTGCAACAAGTTCGACGAGTCAGCCGAGAACGGAGTTAAGCGATGCGCTGCCTCATTCAGCGGGTTAGCCGGGCGGAAGTCGCTGTCCGAGGGCAGCCGAGCGGGGCGATTGGTTCTGGTCTAGTCGTCTTAGTAGGCTTTGCGCAGGCTGACGGGGCGCCGGAGATCGCCTGGATGGCGGATAAATTGGTCCATCTCCGAGTTTTTAGCAGCGACCTCACGACAGGCGAAAGGAACTTATTGGAGGTCGGCGGGGAATTGTTGATTGTGTCTCAATTTACCCTGTACGCCGACGTTCGTCAGGGAAGACGTCCGGATTTTTCGCGGGCCTTAAAGAAATCGAGGGCCCAGCAGCTATACGATCAATTTTTGAGCTCGTTTGAGCCTTACGCCATCCATCCTCAATCCGGTGTTTTTGGCAGTGAGATGGAACTGACCCTAATCAATTCGGGGCCCTTCACCTTGTGGGTGGAGCGGGAGCCCGAACCAAAAGGAGAGAGTACCGCTGCGTACTGATCTAAAACGTCCTCGAGGCACTCAAGATCTGTTAGCTCCGGAGTCTTTGCGACTCGAGCGACTCAGACGCTTAGCTTTTGATACGGCTCGAGAATATGGATTTGATCCCATTGAGACCCCGATCTTTGAACAATCCGCGGTGTTTTTGAAAGTCGGGGAAAGTACGGATGTCGTTCAGCATGAGCGCTACACCTTCACCGACGTGGGCGGGGTAGACCTCACGCTGAGGCCTGAGGGCACTGCCGCGATCGCGCGAGCGTATGTGGAGAACGGATTATTTAACGCTCCGCAACCGGTCCGTCTGTTTTATTGGGGCCCAATGTTCCGCCGCGAGCGGCCACAGGCCTTAAGATATCGCCAACATACCCAATTTGGCGCAGAATTGTTTGGATCGGAAGAGCCCAGCGCAGATGCGGAGATTATGTTGCTGTCAACCGCCGTAGTCGCCAAGGCGGGGCTGGTCGACCCGGTTATTCGAGTCAATTCGCTAGGCTGTTCGCTCTGTCGGCCCACCTATCGCGCGGCCTTAGTGGAATATTATCAGCCCTTGCGCGACGCGATCTGTGAAGACTGCCAACGCCGCCTAACGCAGAATCCGCTTAGGCTCTTAGACTGCAAGGTGGACCAGCGCGCGCGGGAGCAAGCTCCCGACATTGCTCAATACTGGTGCGACGACTGTCGACAACACTTTGAGACTGTGATCAGCATGGTGCAGAGCACCGGACGTGCGATTGATCGGGATCCCTACTTGGTGCGAGGATTCGACTATTATACGCGCACAGTATTCGAGGTGGGGCATCCGGAATTGGGTACAAATGTGGCGCTTTTTGGCGGAGGCCGCTACGACGGGTTGGTCGCTTCTTTGGACGGACCTTCGGTGCCTGGAGTAGGGTTCGGCATCGGCTCTGAGCGCCTTTTGTCCGCGCTAGGCGAGCGGTTCATGGCCGTATCCAGTCCCTCGTATTATGTGGCCGCCGTCCCCGGTCACCATCAGGCTGCCTTCGGTTTAGTGGAAGAGTTGAGGCGCCGAGGTGTAACCTGCTATGTCGATCTGCTTAGCCGAAGTTTAAAGGCCCAAATTCGTGACGCCAACCGTCGATCGGATCGGGTGATCATTGTCGGCGGAAGGGAATGGGACCAAGGGCTAGTGACTTTAAAGTATCTAAATACGGGTGAACAGGAAGCGGTTTCCCGGGAACCAGACCAATTAGCTCGACGATTAAACCCGGTTCCGTCCGCTTAGGGCACGAAGACCAGTAACACTTGAGCCGGGCCAACTAATGACAAATCACCCAATCTGGGAGAACGACTTCGGGAGCAGAGGAGAGAGGGACCAAATGTATCGAACCCATTACGCCAATCAAATCGATAAGGGTCTAGAGAACCAGGAGGTGGAAATCGCCGGATGGGTGCACCGTCGGCGCGACCATGGCGGCATCATTTTTCTTGACCTTAGAGACCGGACCGGCTTAGTCCAAGTGGTCGTCGAGCCCACTCAGGGTGATTTGTTCGTCGAGGCCGATCACTTGCGCCCGGAATACGTGATCTCGGTCTTAGGAAGCGTTCGCCTCCGTCCGAAAGGCATGACCAACCCCGATCTTTATTCGGGAGAAGTGGAGGTTGTACCGCTTCGGCTCGACGTGCTCGCCGAATCGAAGGTGCCCCCCTTTACTTTGCAGGATGCGGACAGCGTTGACGAACTGTTGCGTCTAAAATATCGATACCTGGATTTACGCCGCCCTAGTCTACTGAAAAACTTTGAATTGCGCGATCGGGTCGTCTGGTCGGTGCGAGAGTTTTTCCATCAGCACCACTTTCTGGATGTTGAGACGCCTCAATTAGCTCGGTCCACGCCCGAAGGCGCCCGCGACTTTTTGGTGCCTAGCAGAACGCAACCGGGAAGCTTTTATGCTTTGCCCCAGAGTCCTCAAATCTTTAAACAATTGCTCATGGTCGCTGGATTCGACCGTTATTATCAAATTGCCAAGGTCTTTCGGGACGAAGACCTTCGCGCGGATCGACAACCCGAGTTCACCCAGGTCGATGTTGAGATGGCCTTTGTCAGCCAGGACGATGTCTTACAGTTAATGGAAACCATGATCCGCTACGTCTTTTCCCAGACGATGGCCGTTGATCTCGACCCTTTTCCTCGCTTAACGTGGCAGCAGGCGATGGACAGGTACGGTAGCGACAAACCCGATTTGCGCGCAGGAGAGGCATTGATCCATCTGACCGACACAGTGCGCGATAGCACCTTCCCTGTGTTTTCGGCAGCGGAGACCGTGGTCGGGGTGGTCGTGCGCGGGCCTAACCCGAGTCGCAAGCAACTAGATGAGATGCTCAGAGGGGCTAAAGACTTGGGCGCCGCCGGGTTGATCTGGTTAGTGCAAGGAACGGATTCGGTCCGCACCAACGTCAAGGCCTTAGGTGATGAACTCTTGACGGTCCTGGCAAAAACCGCCAACTTGGCCGTCGGAGACGTATTGTTTGTGCTGGCTGGGAATCGCGACGAGACTTTATCCCTGGCGGGCCAATTGAGATTGCTGGCTGCTCAACAGTTTTCGAAAATGGACTCGGGATGGAAATTTCTTTGGGTCACCGACTTCCCCTTGTTTGAGTGGTCCGACGACCAGGGTCGCATCGTGTCAGCGCACCATCCCTTCACAATGCCCCACGGAGAGGACTGGGAACGCATCGCCAGCGACCCCCTATCGGTGCGTTCCCAGGCATACGACGTCGTCTTAAACGGCGTAGAGTTGGCTTCGGGAAGCGTTCGTATTCATCGTCCCGATTGGCAGCGCCAAATTTTTGGCGTCTTGGGTCTGAGCCAAGACGAAATCAACACCAAATTCGGATTTTTAGTTGACGCCTTTCAATATGGCGCCCCACCGCACGCTGGTATTGCCTTCGGCATCGACCGGTTGATTATGCTGATGGCCGGAGCGAAGAGTCTTCGCGAAGTCATTGCATTTCCCAAAACCGCCAAAGGCTCCGATCCCCTCATGGACGCCCCGAGTCCGGTTGATTCCACTCAACTGCATGAACTTGGCTTAAAACTGGACACTCCCTAGCACTGGCCACAAATCGCTAAGCCCAAGGCTGTCCTTCGACCACACCAGCCAAGCACTGGAATGGGTGGGGCGTGAAGACAGCTCTTGGGACCAGCGAGGCGGTTAGCCGTTAGCGCACGGCGGTGGGGATAAAAAGGTCGATGATACCGATCACGAATGCGGCCATCAGCGCTCCCAGAATCGTGACGTGTAGACCTGGCACGACCAATTGCGCCATGTAAATCACCGCGGCCGAAATCAAAAACCCGACGACCCCACGGCCGTATGGGGAAACGCCCTTGCCAAAGAGCGATTCTAAAATGTACCCTGCCACGGCGATGACTACGGCCGCCAAAAGGGCAGACCACAAGCCGATGTGCGAAAATCCTGGAACCACATAACCGATGAGCATCAGCACCAAGGCAGACACAATAAAACGAACCGCGGTTCCTAAAATATTCATCGATCGTCTCTCCTTTCTTGACTAGTGTGTTGGCTCTCATCAAAAAATATCCCTTATAGTTTCGGTCCTTCGGAGCACACTGGAGGTGGGGTGAAAAGCGCGACATTACCGCCCGTCGCCTCCCAATCTTCACCGCAAGTCAACCGTTCTCTTAGCGGCTTCGTCTGGTAATTGACCGAGGAGGGGTTGGAATGGCCAAGGAAGTGCCATCGTCGTTTCAAGATTTGAAGTCGAAGGTACGGGAACGACTGCAAAACGGATCCAACGATGTCCATTCCGACATCATCGAAATGGGTGATGCCATGCTGCAGTCGGGTGTTGAGCCGCAATCGGCCCAAGATCGACTGGCCAAGCATGTCTGGCAGGCTGCCGGGCCCAAGCAAAAGAAGGCTCTGGCGCATATGGTGACGGACATGGCCAAGGAGGAGGACCAAAACCTCCAGTAAGTAGTGCTTCGGCTTCCTGGGAAAAGACGTAGCATGTCTTTTCCCAGGAAGGATTATCAAGTTGCAGTCGCATGCTGTCTGCCCTATAATGAGGCCAAGGGACCTGCGGTGTACGCGAATCCGAGCCGATATGTTTTGAGCCAACACCAAAACATAGGGAACCTGATCCCGAGGTTGATGGCCGTCCAGCCCCCACCAAAAGCGGTGTTGGGGACTTCGAAAATCAACGGGAGGTGCCCACCTGCCCAGCGGCAGGTTCAAAACGTCGGTGAGTTACGGCACGGTGGGAACGGAGGACACAGAGCAATCTGTGTCCTCTTTTCGTGGATTGTGTACGCACTACTTCCCTGATATGATGAAGTTAAATTGGGAGGTAACGTCAATGGCTGATCATGTGGTGGTTGTGAGTCAAGAAAATTTTGGCAGTGTGGTTGAAAATGCGGATGTCCCGGTTGTCGTGGATTTTTGGGCCTCATGGTGCGTTCCCTGCCGCATGGTCACTCCCTTGCTGGAAGAAATTGCCCAAGAGCAATCCGGCGGAGTCCTCGTGGCTAAAGTGAATGTCGACGAAAATTCTGCTTTAGCAGAACGCTATGGCGTGCGGAGTATCCCGACGCTTATTCGCTTTGACCATGGCCAAGAAACCAACCGCGTGGTTGGGGCGTTACCAAAAGCGCAATTAAGTCAGCGACTGGGGCTTTAAAATGATCGACATCGACCTACGGTCAGACACGGTGACCAAGCCATCTCCGGCCATGCGCCAGGCCATGGCTCAAGCCGAGGTGGGAGATGATGTCTATGGCGAAGACCCTACGGTCCAACAACTCGAGACCACAGCAGCCATGCTATTGGGCAAGGAAGCGTCATTGTTTGTGCCCAGCGGAACCATGGCCAATCAAATTGCAATTTTAACCCATACCCATCGCGGCGACGAGATTTTCATTCATCGTGACAGCCATGCCTACTATTATGAGGCCGGTGCGGCGGCGATGTGGTCGGGTGCCACGTTTAATTTGCTGACCGGACCCGACGGGTATTTTTCGGCGGAAGATCTGGCAGAAGCCGTTCGCCCAGCCAATATCCACCATCCCCGACCCCAGTTGGTACTTCTCGAAAACACGCACAATCGCGCCGGCGGCGCTGCGATAAGTTTAGACCGGATCCTTTCGGTGAGCCAATGTGCACACCAACTCGGTCTCAGAGTGCACATCGATGGCGCGAGGCTTTATAACGCATCCATCGCGCTGAACCAGCCGGTAGCGCTTTTGGCAGGCCCGGCAGATTCCGTTTCGCTGTGCCTTTCTAAAGGCTTAGGCGCGCCTGTGGGGTCGATCCTCGCCGGCACTCGGTCGTTTGTGGAACAGGCGCGACGGTACCGAAAATCCTTAGGTGGGGGAATGCGCCAAGCCGGCATCTTGGCTGCCGCGGGGTTGGTCGCCCTGGAAGAAGGACCAGCGCTCATAGTCGAGGATCATCGCCGCGCTCGCAAGCTGAAAGTGGCTCTGGAAGCCATGGGATTTGATCTGGTCGTACCCGAAATACCTACGAACATGCTCTTTATCCGCACCGCGGTCCCCGCGGAAGACCAGATCTTGCAACTCAAGCGCTTGGGGGTGTTGGCGACGCAAATGGGAAGCCAATTAATTCGTCTCGTCACCCATCGCGACCTCAACGAAGCGGCAATCGAACGGGCCATTACCATTTTTGGATCGATTGCTCCATGACGACTCACGGCTTCGAACATGACCATCACGATCAGCCATTGGCTTGGAAAATGCGACCCACTACCCTCGAAGAGGTCGTCGGCCAAGAATCCTTGGTCGGTGGCCACGGCAGCTTAAGCGCCATGATTCGAAGTCATAAAGTACTTTCCAGCATTTTTTATGGACCGCCAGGGACCGGAAAAACTACGACCGCGCAACTGTTGGCCGCATCTTGGGATGCGACCTTCATTCCGCTCTCCGCTGTCGAAACCGGGGTGCCTGAAGTCAAGCGCTTAATTCAAGCAGCCAAGGAACGGCGCGATTTGCTTAATCGTGGTACCGTCGTCTTTTTGGACGAGATTCACCGATTTAATAAAGCGCAACAGGACGTTTTGCTTCCTGCCGTGGAGAACGGGACGGTAGCCCTGATTGGCGCTACCACCGAGAATCCTTGGATCGCATTGAATTCTGCGCTCATCTCTCGCTGTATTCTGGTAGAATTCCACGCCCTATCCGAAGCCGCCATCATCTCCGTCTTAGATCGCGCCTGGAATCGAAGAGAAGATTGGTTGAGTGCATCCGCCACGATGGACGACACGATCTTCGCGGAGATTGCGCAACGTTCTGGCGGCGACGCCCGTTTGGCTTTAAACCTTCTCGAACGGCTAGGCACCATGTGCTTAGATACCATGCACCTGAGTCAAAGCGTGTTGGACGGCTTGTGGGCGGAAGCTCCCCATTACCACGATCGAGGAGATCGGCATTACGACTTAACCTCGGCCTTTATTAAAAGCATGCGTGGCTCAGATCCAGACGCGGCGCTGTATTGGTTTGGCCGCCTTTTGGCAGGCGGCGAAGACCCCGCGTTTATTATGCGCCGAGTGGTCGTGCACGCGGCGGAAGACGTCGGGTTGGCCGATCCGGCCGCCCTCCTGGTGGCCGAGTCGGCCTATGCTGCCCTCACCCACGTGGGCCTGCCAGAAGCCAGAATCCCGATGGCGGAGGCGGTCCTTTATGTAGCGACCGCTCCTAAGTCCAACGCCGTGGTGGCGGCGTTGGACGCCCTCGACCAAGCACTCAAAAAATGGCCGAATTCACCCGTGCCTGAAGAACTGCGCGACCGTCACTACAATCCCAAGATTAAAAAACCGTATCGCTATCCCCACGACGCCCCGGGTCACTTTCTTCCCGACCCTCATGTCTCTTCCGAGATGTTGCCGCTGGAACTTTATCAGCCCAGTGCCAACGGCCGGGAAGCAGAAATCAAAAGACGACTGGCGGCATGGCGCGAACAGCGAAAGCGACAACACTCGCAGAATTAAATGAATCTTGTGCGTGTTCTTTGTGAAATTGAGCATGGCCTTGAATGCGCTATACTGACGATAGTTCCAAGAGTTCGCCCGCGCCCTGGGCTCGGACTCTACTAAAGTTAAGCAGAGGGGGAGCATTTATTCATGGCTCAACCGTTACCGCGTGAAACTCGCAATGCCGGTCCCGCCCGGCGCCAACGCGCTCCGCGGCTTTGGCTCGAACCGACGGTCACCGCAGTCGTCTTCGGATTATTTGTCCTGTATTCTCTATGGGAAGTCTTCTTCCATAATAACGGGGTTTACGGAAATTATGTGTCTCCGTTTTTTTCTCCGCAAGTCGGCCGATGGTTTGGTATGAAATCTTTTCTCGCTTTCCCTGTGGTGTGGATCCCGTTTTTGTTTCGAGGCACCTGTTACTATTACCGCAAGGAATACAACCGGGCCTGGTTTTGGCATCCATCGGCCTGCGCCTCACCGGAACCAACGGGCCGCCGCTATACCGGAGAAAGTCGATTTCCGTTTTCGTGGACCAATCTCCATCGCTATTTTTGGTATCTGGCGGTCATCGTCCTGATTTTTCTATGGAAAGATACGGTGCAGGCGTTTTTCTTTACCCATGGTTTTGCCGTGCATTTGGGTTCCCTTTTAATGCTTGTCAATGCGATTTTCCTCACCTTGTATACTTTTTCGTGCCACGCCTTTCGACATTTGGTTGGAGGTGGCAAAGATTGTAATTCTTGCGCGTTTGGGCCTAATGCCGGCAAAGCGACCACCAGCTATACCCTGTGGACGAAGGTGTCACGGTGGAACCAACGCCACGGGAGTTGGGCCTGGGCCTCATTATTTTCGGTCTGGGTAGTCGATCTTTATGTACGCCTGCTCATTATGGGCGTTATCCACGATGTGAGGTTCTTCTAATATGAGCGAAAACAAACCATCCGCGAGCTTGTCAGCGGTCAATCTAGACACGATTGAAACCCATGAATACGATGTGGTCGTCGTGGGTGCGGGCGGAGCTGGCCTCCGAGCCGCCATTGCTGCCTCCGAGGGTACGGCCCGAGTGGCAGTGATTTCTAAATCCTTGTTAGGCAAAGCCCATACCGTCATGGCCGAAGGAGGGGTGGCCGCATCTCTGGGCAACGTAGATTCCGATGACAGTTGGGACACGCACTTCTACGACACTATGAAGAGCGGCCATTTCATTAATCAGTACCGAACCGCGGAGATTTTTGCCAAAGAAGTCCCTGACCGGGTATTAGAACTCGAAACCTGGGGAGCGGTGTTTGACCGCACTCCCGCTGGCAAGATTATGCAACGGCCGTTTGGAGCGCATTCATTTCGGCGGCTGGCGCACATTGGCGACCGAACCGGCAAGGAATTAATCCGTACGCTGCAGTATAAAGTCATCCACCAAAATGTGGACATCTTTCAAGAAGTCACTACGACCCGACTCCTGACCGACGAGGCGGGGCGAATTGCGGGCCTCTTTGGCTATTATCGGGAAGATGGCCATTTTGTCGTCTTTCGCGCCAAAGCCATCGTCTTGGCCACCGGAGGGTTTGGCAAGGCGTACAAGGTCACCTCAAACTCATGGGAGAGTACTGGAGACGGGGCCGCGCTTGCGTTTCGGATTGGCGCAGAATTGATGGATATCGAAATGGTTCAATTCCATCCCACCGGGATGGTCTGGCCACCGGGCGTTCGCGGCCTTTTGGTGACCGAAGGGGTCCGCGGTGAAGGCGGGTTGCTTTACAATTCCAAGCATGAGCGGTTTATGCTGCGCTACGATCCGGTCCAACAAGAGCTATCGTCGCGCGATGTGGTCGCTCGCTCGATCTTTAAAGAAAACCAGGCCGAACGAGGCACGCCTCATGGCGGTGCTTGGTTGGATATCTCGCATCTTCCGGCGAACGTGGTGAAGGCCAAGTTGCCAGGCATGTACGAGCAATTCTTAAGTTTAGCTGATGTCGACATCACTCGGGAAGCGTTTGAAGTGGCCCCGACCACACACTACGTGATGGGGGGAATTCGCGTCGATCCGGAAACGGAGGCGACTAATGTGCCTGGCCTGTATGCGGCGGGTGAGGTAGCGTGCGGTCTGCACGGTGCCAACCGTCTCGGAGGCAATTCGCTCGGAGATATTCTGGTCTTTGGCCGGCGGGCGGGGATGGCGGCGCTTGCGTATGCTCAATCGGTCGACTATCCGACGTTAATACCGGCCCAGATCGAAGAGGAAGTCCGAAGAGTGCTAGCGCCGTTTTCCCGCCCGGACGGAGAACGGCCCTACCACATGATGTCTGAACTGCAAGAGATTATGACTACGTATGCCGGAATCGTTCGCTCCGGCGAGTCGTTGGCTGCCGGGTTAGAGCATCTGGAACTACTGCGACTAAGGGCCGAACGCATGGCCGTGCACGGTTCGCGAGCGTATAACCCGGGGTGGCACACGGTGTTTGACGTCGAATCGTTGATTCTTTTGGGCGAAGCCGTCATCCGTGGCGCATTGGCTCGCAAAGAGAGTCGTGGCGCGCAGTGGCGTACCGACTATCCCGAAGAATTGCCAGAAATGGGCAAAGTCAATTTCGTGCAAACTTGGGCGGACGGACACGTGGTGGTCCGGGAAGAACCCGTAGAGCCAATGCCCGAACACTTGGCGAAGCTGTTTGAGTCCGATCAAGCTCCGGGGGTTGTTAGACAAGCTGCTCGCAAGGCCAACCAAGGAGGTGGCTCATGAGTGAAGAGATGGTCTTAAGCGTATTTCGCGGTGACCAGACAGGTGGTCGCGAAGAGGAGTTCCACGTACCCTTGGAAACGGGCATGGTAGTGTTGGATGCTCTCCATTACATCCAGGCAGAACATGCGCCCGACTTGGCTGTGCGCTGGAATTGCAAAGCTGCTCATTGTGGCTCTTGCAGCGCAGAAATCAATGGTCGGCCCAAGCTTTTATGTAAGACCCGGCTTGACCAATACGTGGGACAAGTCGTGCATGTCCGGCCCATGCACGCATTCCCCCTGATTAAAGACCTTGTCACCGACGTTTCATCCAATTATCGTGCTGCCAAGCAGATCCCGGCATTTTCCCCTAGGACGCCGGCGCCCTTTACGATGTACCAACGCGATGTGGATAGGGTCCAGGAATTTCATCAATGCATCGAGTGCTTTTTGTGCCAAGATACGTGTCACGTGCTCCGGAACCATAACGCTCGCGACCGCTATTTTGGACCGCGAATGATGGCAAAGATTGCGGAATGGGAGATGCATCCCATGGATACCCAAGACCGCCGCGAATTTTTGAAAGACGTGGCCGGATTGCCAATGTGCAACGTGACCCGTTGTTGTGTGGAGGTCTGTCCCGAGCATATCGTGATTACCGACAACGCCATCATCCCGTTAAAAGAGCGCGTCGCCGATTTGTATTGGGATCCCATTCGAGCCATTTTTCGTCGTTTTCAACGATCGTCGACTAGCTCTCAGCCCTCGTCCACGATAACGAGCTAGGTCTCGCCCAGGATGCGTCAAGAACGACCAGGATCCTCTGGTGGTTCTTGACGTTTTCTATTTTCGGCCAAGACTTAAGCCTCGCTTCTGGCCTTTGATGCTTAAGGTCCCTCTAGCCTCTTACCATACGGCGACTCCTCGCTGACGGGTTTCGGAACTGTCCCGGCTAGGACGCGAATGCTGACCCCCATACGAACCAGGACCAAGCACGTATGCTAACCTCCTCCATTCCCTGCGTTGACCGCAAGGACGGAGCATGATAGGGTTAAGCTAACTAGGGGGTGATCATGTGTTGCGTGTGTCTAGCAAGGGACGCTATGGTGTCAAAGCGGTTTATGAATTAGCCTTGCATTATGGCCAAGGCCCATTGCCGGTAGGCGCTATCGCCAAATCGCAATCCATTTCCGAACCGTACTTAGAGCAACTCATGGCATCCTTAAAACGTTCAGGCATCGTTGATGGAGTCCGTGGATCGCAAGGTGGCTATCAGCTAAGCCGGGACCCTGCTCAGATTTCGGTAGGCGACATTGTACGCGCGCTGGAAGGCCCCATCGCTTTGGCCGATTGCACAGGAACAGATCCTAGTCAGTGTCCCGATTGGGCATCATGTGTCGGTCCCGATATCTGGAATCGGGTGCAATCTGCGTTGGTGGACACCATGAATGGGATTACCCTTGCTCACTTAATCCTATCACCGGACCGAGGCCCTTTGGTATTGAAGACGAGAACGGCGGTTGGTCCAAAGATTGGCAAGGAGGGAACGGGATAATGGGGAAGAAGGTAGCCATCGGACTCAGCGGCGGCGTCGACTCCTCGGTCGCCGCCGCATTGCTTTTACAGCAGGGATACGAAGTGATTGCCGTGACCATGCGACATTTACCGGCTGAGTCGACTAACTCGTGTTGCTCGTTGGAAGCCGTGGTAGATGCTCGCCGAGTCGCCAAAAAACTCGGGATCAAACATTTTTTGGTCGATGTCGAAAGTACCTTTTACCAGCGGGTGATCGAGCCTTTCGAGTTGGGATACCTAGCCGGAACAACGCCTAATCCCTGTGCGATGTGTAACCGGTACATCAAATTTGGAGCGATGTGGGACTGGGCCCAAAGTCAGGGATGTGACTATCTGGCAACGGGACACTATGTACGGCGCGTGGAACACGATGGTCGCTACCAACTTTGGCGGGCACGGGATCTGACCAAAGACCAAAGTTATTTATTGTACAGTCTGGGGCAAGAGGATCTGGCGCATTGTCTGTTCCCGCTTGGGGAATACCCAAAAACAGAAACTCGGGCGTTGGCGGAAGAATTGGAACTGGTGACGGCAGCGAAGCCTGATAGTCAAGAATTGTGCTTTGTGCCTAAAAACGACTACGCAGGCTATTTAGAGCGAAGTCGCCCCGAGTCTCTTCGCCCTGGCGACATCGTTGACAGCTCTGGTGCTGTCGTGGGTCAACATCGCGGCATCGCATTTTATACCGTTGGTCAACGCAAAGGCCTAGGGATTACCACTCCGACCCCGCAATATGTAGTAGGGCTCGATGAGTCCTCCAACCAGGTGATGATTGGCGACCGAAAGGCGGCCTTATCGTCGCAGCTACGGGTGATTCACGTCCATTATACGGACGGAACGGCAGCGCGCTCAGAGTACACGGGGCGGGTGAAGATCCGCTACAACATGGATCCCGAACCTGCCCAATGGAAGGCTAACGCCGACCAAACAGCGACCGTTCAGTTTTTCGACCCGCAGTGGGCGGTTACCCCCGGTCAAATTGCAGCGCTTTATGATGGTGAGCAGTTGTTGGCAGGCGGACGCATCGCAAAGGGTTAACCCGTGATGCCAAAGCCCCCCTGCCGCATAGAAGAGGGGGCTTTGGCGATGACCCGCTGGCATCTATTGAACCTGCCGGTAATCTTTGACCGCCCAGGGTCCCCGACTATGCATGTCGTCGACGTTCTGCTAGATTGGCCCGAACCGCAGTTAGTAGGCTTTTTACTGCGTCGCCGATGGCGCACCGCAGTCTTGCCGTGGTCCGAAGAGACTATCATGACCCCATTCGGAATTAAGGCCGGATCGAACAGCCAACTGGAGCACTGGTCACGCAGGCGCATTCGAACCCACCTCAGCAAAACGGCCACTTGGATACACGCCCCGGTGGTGGACTCGAATGATCAGGCGGTAGGGGTTGTCCGCGATCTCATGCTTGATAGCCACCATCCAACGCTTCAGGGGTTGGTGTTGTCTCGGGGGTTGCTGCTTGACCTCTGGGCGGGCTCGCCGATCATTTCCACCGATGACATCGATATTGGCAACCAGCGATGCATCAAACTGCACTATTCCGGGGACACTTTAGGGGTACGCGACTCGACCAGGGGAGGCGGCATGTGGACACTTTGAATTGCCCATCGTGCGGAAGTCGCAACGTAGGCAAGGTGGGTACGGGCCAGTTTTACTGCTGGGATTGTTATATTGAGTTTTCCTTGTCGCACCGCGGAATCCGGATGTACAGCGTCGAACAAGACGGGGAGTTGACTCGGATTGAGCCTCAACTCGGGTCGGAAGGAGCACTAAGGTGAAAAAATACGTCAACGGAATGGTGACCGGTGCGCTGGTCGGAGCGGTCGTGGCTGGAGTTTGGTTGATTCGCAAAAGTCGCCCTCGAAATCCCTTATGGCGTGCGGCCCGAGAACTCGGGCCGACCATGTCCAAAGTACGTACCCAGGGCATGCGCCTGGTGCGCAGACGCATGAGTTAGGGTGCCTTCGAGCGGAATTAATTGGATTCAGGGTGTACGTGCAGCCTTCATCGCTGTACTTGTCGTCGGAGGAATGTGGTTGACCTGGTTGGCCAAACCAGTGTTAACCCCATTCCTTTTCGCCTTAATTATTGCCTATTTGTTAGCTCCCTTCGTCGATTGGTGCGCCAGACGCGGGGTTCCTCGGATGGTTGCCATCGTCGCCATCTATGCGCTGTTTGCGGTGGCTTTGTTTCTTGTCGGCGTATACCTGGTGCCCCGGTTGTTGCAAGAGAGCTTGCGCTTGATTCACCGTCTCCCGGTCTGGACCAGAGCACTGGAAGGCTACTGGTCCTTTTGGTTGCAAAAATTCCACCAAGCTCCGATTCCCCCCGCGATTCGAACGATGCTGAACCAAACCACTCATCGCTTGGAAACTTATCTGTTTGGCATAATCCAATCCCTTTTACGCGCTGCCCTTGGCCTGGTACCCGGCGTTCTCAGCGTATTCGTAGCTCCGATCTTAGCGTTTTTTGTGCTAAAAGATCTGGAGCGAATCCGGATCCGGTTTTGGACACTGATCCCGTGGACATGGCAACCGTCGGTATTTAAATTAGGGATTGATATTGATCAAGCCTTAAACGGATTCATTCGCGGCCAACTAATGGTGGCGTTTCTGGTCGCCGTGCTTTCTGCTGCCTGGACGATGATCCTTGGCATTCCCTTTGCCCTTCTGATTGGTGCTTTGGCGGGAATCACCGACATTTTACCCTACGTTGGTCCCATTGTGGGGGCCATTCCCGCCGTGATCTTAGCCCTAACCATCTCTCCTTGGAAAGTGGCCTACGTTATCCTTGGTTTTGTCATTATCCACCAGTTGGAAGGCACCGTCATCGCGCCTAAAGTCGTGGGCAACTCGGTGGGGCTTCATCCCCTTATCGTCATTTTTGCGTTGTTGGCCGGAGGCGATCTTGGCGGGCTCACCGGGTTGCTGCTGGCCGTACCCATGGCTGCGGTGGTGAAAGTTATGGTGGCTCACATTTCCCGGCGCTTAGTCTAACAGAGAACGCTGGCTCATCTTAGCCAAATCTCTTCCCTCCGTTCTTGACCGTTTTCTCCGAGAATCGCTACAATGAGAAGCAGCTTCAAATGCTGAGATATTTCACCAAGGGGGCAACGGGTTGAAGGCTGCAGACATTCGCCAAAAATTTCTAGACTATTTCCAGAACCATGGCCATCGCTTAGTGCCTAGCTCATCGTTAGTGCCTGCCGGCGACCCGACATTGCTCTTCACCAATGCCGGCATGGTCCAATTTAAGGACGTGTTTTTGGGGATTGAGCAACGGGAGTACTCTCGGGCCGTGTCTGCACAAAAGTGTATGCGCGCGGGCGGAAAGCATAACGATCTCGATCAAGTCGGCCGCACTGCTCGACATCAAACATTTTTTGAAATGCTGGGGAACTTTTCCTTTGGCGACTACTTCAAACAGGAAGCCATGACCTTGGCTTGGGGCTTTCTTACCGACGAACTTGGCATCGACCCTGACCGCCTTTGGGTGACCATCTTTGAATCGGATGATGAGGCTTATCGTCTGTGGCAAGAAGTGGCTCACATCGCTCCCGAGCGCATTGTTCGCTTAGGCGAAGATGATAACTTTTGGTCGATGGGTGAGACCGGTCCGTGCGGGCCGTGCAGCGAAATTTTCGTGGACCGCGGCGATGCCTATCGCTGTGGCCCCGAGTGTGGCCTGGGTCTTTGCGAATGTGACCGCATCCAAGAAATTTGGAATTTGGTGTTTATGCAATATAATCGCGATGCGTCGGGCACGCTGGTTCCTTTGCCCCGTCCGAGCATTGATACCGGGATGGGGTTAGAACGGATTGCGGCATTTTTGCAAGGCGTGGATTCTACGTTTGATACCGACCTAATGCGCCCGATCATTTCCCAAGTTGAGGATTTAAGCGGGATGACCTACGATCCTGGCAGCGATGGAATGGCATTTCGGGTGATTGCCGACCACGTTCGCGCGATCAGCTTTCTATTGGCCGATGGCGTAACGTTCAGCAATATGGGGCGGGGCTATGTCATGCGCCGCATTTTGCGGCGGGCAGTGCGTTATGGGCGCGTCTTGAAGCTGGATCGACCTTTTCTATATCGACTGGTACCGAGCGTTCGGGAAACCATGGCGAGCGCATATCCTGAGCTAGACCGACTAGAATCGGTCATTGTGGAAGCCATTCAACTCGAAGAAGAGCGTTTTGTCACCACGCTCACAGCCGGATTGAACGTCTTAAACCAAAAGTTATCCACTATGGCCCCAGGCGATACGCTCTCGGGTGAAGACGCGTTTATTCTATACGACACCTATGGATTTCCTTTAGATTTGACTCAAGACGCTGCCGAAGAACAAGGCATTGCGGTGGACCAATCCGCCTTTGATCGAGCCATGGCGGCACAACGAGAACGGGCTCGCACCACTCGTCAGTATCTCAACCAGACCGTGCCTGCCCGGCCTTCAGTCGTGTTTATCGGATACGATCAGCTCTTTCTAGCGTCGGTGCCGGTGGAAGCGATGGTCGTTGACGGCGAAGCGGTGGAGACGATCGCGCAAGGTGAATCCGGATATCTTTGGCTGCCCACGACCCCGTTTTATGCCGAAGGCGGTGGACAAGTCGGCGATCGCGGGAATATCGTCGGACCGCATGGCCAATTCTTGGTCCTCGATGTCGTTCGAATGAATGGCAGTGTCTGGCACTATGGAGAGGTCCTCACGGGAGCATTCACGGTCGGCGAATCCATCGCCGCCGCGGTCGATGCGGGCTGGCGCGCCGGCTCCAGACGCAACCATACCGCCACCCACTTGTTGCACGCGGCGCTTCGCCAAATCTTAGGAGAAGGCGTCCACCAGACCGGGTCGCTGGTTGCCCCGGATCGCCTCCGCTTCGACTTCGCCTATCACCAAGCGCTCACAGACGGAGAACTCAAGACTATAGAAGAACAAGTCAATGGCTGGATCTTGGAGGATCGCCCGGTAAATACTGAGGAAATGCTTCGAGAAGACGCCCTCGCCGGCGGGGCCGTTGCATTTTTTGGCGATAAATATGGCGAAAGAGTCCGAGTGGTCTCAGTACCGGGAGCCAGCCAGGAGCTCTGTGGAGGCACCCACGTGACCCGAACCGGAGAAATTGGACTCTTCCTGATTACCCAAGAGTCTAGTGTAGGCTCAGGATCTCGCCGAATTGAAGCCTTGACCGGTCAAGAGAGCGTCTCTTGGAGTCAGACCATGCGTAGCCGTGCACAGCGGCTGTGCACCCTCCTCAAAACCTCAGAAGATCAACTTCCCGAACGCGTCGAAGAACTTCTGCACGAGACTCGGCAAAATGCAGTACGCTTGGCTCGATTAGAATCCGAGTCTCGGGCGCACTTAGGCCGGGAATTGGCCGAACACAGCGAGCGTTGGCACGGGTTTCGAGTGGTGATAGCACCGGTTCATCCATTTGTCGATGCCGACGGATTACGCGAATACCTGGACGGGATCAAATCGTTGGTGGATGTGGCAGTTTTGGCTTCCGGTCATGGCACGCGATCGGCCATGGTGGTATTTTTAAGCCAAGCCCTAGTCCATCATGGACTGGACGCCAGTCGCCTGGTCAAACGTTGGGCCCCGGCCATGGGCGGGGGTGGGGGAGGCCGGCCCGATTTTGCTCAGGCTGGCGGCCGCCAAGGCGATAGCGTGGATGCCTTGCTCGATTTAGTGCGCAGGGACTTACAGACCGAATTGGCAACCGTTTCAGTTTAACCAGAAGTGAATAAGAAGGGGGGGAACACCGTGAGTGGCTTGGACGAAACACGAAGGCTTTACGGCCATTCGGAAGCATTTAATCAAGCCGACGCCGTTTTGCGCGAGGTCTACGCGGCGCTAAAAGACCGAGGTTACAATCCGACCAGTCAACTGGTTGGCTACCTCTTATCCGGCGATCCGGCCTACATCACTAGTCACTTGGGAGCACGAAATTTAATTCGTCGGGTAGAACGCGACGAATTATTGGAAGAATTACTGCGACAGTTTATCGCTCACATTGAAGAACGGACGCCGTCGTGACTGAAGGCCGCATAATGGGTCTGGATGTGGGGGATAAATGGATTGGGGTAGCGGTAAGTGATGAACTGCAGATGTTGGCGCGAGCCTTGCCCCCATATCGGCGCGAACAAACTCAACGCGATGTCGCGGGCCTATTGGAACTGGCCACGAGGTTGAATGTATCACAAATTGTGGTAGGATTACCTGTGAATATGGATGGAAGCCAGGGTCCGCAAGCCGAAAAGACCCGCCGGCTCATAGACATGCTGGCGGCTCGATTTTCTGGCCCCGTAGTCAGTCGAGACGAACGGTTGACCACCAGGCAAGCAGAACGGATCTTGGTCGAGCAAGATGTCCGACGGGAACGGCGCAAGCGATTGGTCGATGGTGTCGCTGCGACCCTGATACTTGAGGGCTTTCTGGAAGAAATTCGTAACCATTCTGAGAAAGAGGTGGACTGGGTGGCAGATGACAAAGATCCAAACAACGACCTTCTGAGTGAGGAAGAAGAAGAAATTATTACCCTAACCGACGAGGACGGCAACGAGCACGAGTTTGTGGTCGTCGACGTGATTGAGGTGGACACGCTCGAATATGCAATTTTGTTGCCGATCGACACCGAAGAAGATGAGGAAGCCGAAGCCGTTATTTTGCGTCTAGAAAAGGATTCTGACGGGGACGACGTGCTGGTCGACATCGAGTCTGAAGAAGAATGGGAAAAAGTAGCTGAGGCCTACGAAGAGCTTTTAGGTGAGGACACCGAAGAATAAGTGAGTTGGATGAGTCTACAGCCGATGTCTATAAGACCCAAATGGCGTCGACGCTTCCTAACCGGATTAGGGGCGGCCATCGTCGCCGCCCTTTTTTTCGGCTTGGCCGAGTGGTGGCTTTTTGGTAGCGTAGACAGCCGCGCCACCCGTCCGGTCTATTTCACTGTTTATGCCGGCGAAAGTACTCGGTTGATCGCTGACCGACTCACCCAAGTGCATCTGCTGCATTCCAGTTTGGGATTTATTTGGCTGGCCGAACGAAGAGGCTGGGCTAGTCGCCTCAGGCCGGGAACGTACCGCTTGAGCCCCTCCGAATCGCCCGGCCTGATTCTTGCCCAAATGGTCCAAGGGGAAACCGTGGACCAAATTTCTGTGCCCGCTGGCGTCCGTACGTCTGAGGTCGTATTGCGGCTGCTGGCCGACCACATCGGCACCAGGAAACAATATCAAAAATTGGAACAACGGCCCTTGCCTGGCATGCCGACCAACCCTCCGCACGTGCGCAACGCTCTCGAAGGGTATTTATATCCTGCCACCTATTCGGTTTTGCGCGGCTCCAATGCCGGGGCCGCCATATCCTTGATGTGGGCGACGTTTCAGCAAAAAAATCGGAGCCTGATAAAGGAACTCCCCAAGGGATGGACCCTGCGAAGGTGGGTGACTTTGGCCTCGATCATACAAGCCGAAGTCCGCTATCCGGCCGACGACGCCAAAGTAGCCGCCGTATTCTTAAACCGCTTGCGTCTTGGGATGCCTTTACAATCCGATGCGACCGTCTATTACGCCCTGGGCTCGAAAGCGCAAGGCGCCCTGACTGAACGAGACCTGATGGTACACTCTCCCTACAATACCTACCAAGTGCGAGGCCTGCCTCCCGGGCCGATTGACAACCCGGGTCCACAAGCATTATGGGCGGTGCTGCATCCGGCCCATGTCGGATATTTATATTTTATTACCGGTCCTGAGGGCCATGCGATATTTGCGACAACCTATTCAGAGCAATTGCGCCATATCGCTCGACTGTCTAGGAATACAACTGGGAAATAATGGGCATCCTTCCAGCAACTGAGGAGGAAACCCATGCTAAAAACAGGTTATGCTCGGTTCATCGAAATCCTTATTATCCTGGGGATGATAGCGTCCATCGCGGTATTTATCTCTCGTCAACCCAACCTGACCCGAGGTTTTGAGGCCAAAAGAGCTTGGCGGGTTAATGTCATTGGGGCTCATGGTGTTCGATTAACCCTGCTTCGAGACGAGCCGGCACTGACACTGGCTGACCATTCCGCGATCCAAGATTTCCCAACTTCTCGGTTTGAGGAAAGGGTTGAACGATTGATTCCGGCCCGGGCCGTATTTGCGCCAGCGCTCGACGTTTTAGGCATGCTCCATGGCGCCATGGGAAGCATCCGCTACCATTTCGACCCACAAGACAAGGTATGGAACTTTCATCCGGAAATTTTGCATACGACCATCAATCCTGGTCTCGAAGAGACGCTAGGGGCCATCCTGCCCATCCGGTCCGCGGCAATCGTGCTCTCATCCCAAGGCGGAGTCCTGGCCCTTTTGGGCCAACACAATACGTGGAGAAAGGCCGTCGCTGGTCGAGCAGCGCTATGGCTGCCGATGCTGGCTCAAGGCACCGTGAACGGTGCCTTCGCCCGAAACGTTCGAACTACGGCGAAACATGGCAGAGGCTGGGATATAGCCCAAATCGATCAGGCCTGGCGGCATCTCGGACTCGACCAAGCAGCCCTCGCGTTAAGTCCCCGTCCATCGGGCTCTGGGGTCCAGGTGATGAACCCAGACGGGAACTCCAATTCGGTCATGGTGGCGATTGCTTCCATTGCCCGCGCGTACCTTCCCTTTATTGACCACGGTCAGATGTTGCCCCTTCGTCTAACCACACCATCGGACTCCTCGGTTTCCTTGGTTTCTGAGGCAGTAATTCAATCCTTGAACCAATATCTGCCGCGGATCACCGTTGGCAAGGTCTCATTTTTGATTTGGCACCCCTTAGGCCAAAGCGTACTGGTTGCCTGGCCTTTGACCAAGCCAACTTGGCTGGTCGTTGTCACCCACGTTTCATCTGCCGCTATTGCTCCAATCCTTTTGACCATTCTGACTAATAGATAGACCGAATTTCTTGAGCAGGATATTGGCGGGACATCGCGAAATGCCATAGAGGATCACGATTTGTCGAACGGTGAGCGAACAAACTCATTCAATTGAGTCAGGATGGTGCCATGACCATGGCGGAACCCCGCCTCAAGTATTTCGCCGAACTTTCTCCGTTGGCCCGCGACCGATTTCAAGCCAGCGTTCTTGCTTGGTACCGAATACACGGGCGAGATCTTCCGTGGAGAAAAACCCGCGATCCTTATGCAGTCATCGTTTCGGAAATCATGTTGCACCAGACCCAAGTCTCCACCGTGTTGCCAGTTTATCAGCAATTCATGGCAACATTTCCCACAGTACGGTCTCTGGCCAGCGCCGACCCCAGCGACGTCAAACAAATCACCGATCCGCTCGGTTACAAAATTCGAGGGCAATGGCTTCTTGACATTGCAAAGATTGTGACCGAACAATGGCATGGGGAATTTCCGCGGACGGTGGAGGCTTTGTCGACCTTGCCGGGAGTGGGGCGTTATACCGCCGGTGCGGTCTTGTCATTCGCCTTCGAAGAGAAAGCACCGATTTTAGATACCAACGTCAATCGATTTTTGGGACGATATTTCGGAGCCGACTATCGCAATCCCCGCGCCGAATATCGCCACCAACTTTGGGCCTTAGCAGAAGCCGTGGTTCCAGACCACGATGTCCACGCTTTCAACCAAGCGTTGATGGATCTGGGGGCTACCGTCTGTACTAGTCGCAAACCCGCCTGCCTAACCTGTCCGGTGTACGCCAATTGCCAGAGCGGAGGGCCCATTTCGCCGTCCGAACGCGCCGCGGAAGAATCTGTCCAATATCATCGACGCCTGGCGACCGATGATCAGAGGACTGTTCCAGAATAACGGCACTCCAAAAGTTTCCTTACGAATATCGTCGGTCCTGGCTCGATCGGGCCACCTGATCTATACGGCTTAGACAAAAGGCAAGCAGGCCCTCCGTGCTACTTCTGACGACATAGGCTGGCTCATCGGTGCCCGAAACGATCCGATCGCCCTTTCCTAGCCCATCGCCGCAACTTCCCCTCGGGATGATATGAACGGGGAGCGAACTTATGGGCTCACAAAGCCCCAAGGATACGATACGGAAGACGAGGTTGCCATCGAGGTTCTGATGCTCGGCGCTTTAGTCACATACCCTCTCCCGGCGAATGCAAGCGTGACCGTGGGGATTGGCGTGCTTTTGTGGGCGTCGCCGCTATCGAGATTTTGACCCTGGCAGGAGCGACTGGGTTTTGCTGATGACCTACGCTTGGCACCAGGATTGTCTCCCGGCTCCCAAGGCATGGCGGCCCGGACTGGCATAAAATCGTTGGGGTTCCGGGCTCTTAGCGAGCAGTCCTATAGATTTTTGTTGGGGCGGCCGATGGGTCCTTTATGTCAAAATGGCTCAACTGCGCAGAGCGTAAACGTTCGTGTTCATTCGTAATCGGCTCATCTGAATCATTGACTAATACCATCATCGTTGGTCCGTTAAAGCATCGATCAACCGCTTGGAGAACACTTAAGCCACGTCTTCGAGCGGCCAGACCGGTCTCGAAAGGACGTATACCTTAGGGCTGCAAGGCCTCGACCCTACGATGCCAACAGATACTTCGGGTAGTCTATACGGGCATCGCGCCACAACTGGCATTCATCTCCATGAAGACATCGGATCCGGAGCGCATAAGATCAAGGGTCCCGCTTTAAAAAGAGTGCCGCAGACGCGGCCCTAATCGGGAGGACCTAGCATGATATTTGGCGCACTCGGTTTGAGCTTAGTCCTCATTGCCTCAGCCTTGCAAGGCATGGTTTGGCTCGCTGGATATATTGGGGGTAATGCCTTTCCGAATCCCTTGAGTGAGCCCGAAGAACGTTTGGCACTGCTGCGCATGGCGCAAGGAGACTTGGATGCGCGGCGTCAATTGATCGAGCACAATCTGCGATTGGTCGCTCACGTAGTGAAAAAGTATGCCCGCACTGGCGAAGGTCAAGAAGATCTAATTAGTATCGGAACCGTAGGCCTCATCAAAGGAATTGACACCTTTGATCCCACCAAAGGTGTCCGCCTCGCCACCTACAGCGCACGCTGTATTGAAAATGAGATTTTGATGCATCTCAGAAATGTGAAGAAGAATAGTCGTGAGGTCAGCTTGTTTGAACCTATCGGAACTGACCGTGAGGGCAACGACATTTCGCTGGTGGATGTATTGGGCACCGACTCCGAGGTCGTAGCCGATGCCGTCGAATCCACCGTCATTATGGCCCGAGTCCGAGAATTTGTGGAGTCCCTAACCCCGAAGGAACGCACCGTCTTAAACCTCCGTTTTGGCCTATCGGGTGCCGAACGGCTGACCCAAAGAGATATCGCCCGGCATTTGGGCATTTCTCGGAGTTACGTGTCTCGGATTGAAAAGCGGGCTGTGACCAAAATTCTCAACGATCTAAATTTTCGCGATCCGGGGTAAGGGGCGAAAACAACAAAAACCATCTGCTGCCCCTTAGTCAAGGTTGTTTTCCGGTCCCTCAACGTCGGACTAAAACTGCCTGACTAGGTCATCAATTGGATCGCCCAACCCCGAGTGCTATCCTTAAAAACTAAAGCGGCCGATTGTCATCGTCGGCCTGGGAGGATGAGGGGGCCATGTTGCCGTAATCTCTGGGTAACGAATGATCCGGTACAAGGGGATAGGGCGGCCATCGCGGCACGCGAGTCGACAGCAGGGCGTGACTGCCGACCGTGACCAGAGTAAAGGGCAAGACCGCCACCAAAGGAAACCATCGGCCCGGGTATAAGAGCAGGGGATACATAGAGAGCGCAATCGCCGGTGGGTGATAGATGCCGATGCGGGGCAATAGCCAAAGCAAAGAAACCGCGACTAGCGCGACGGGAATCGCCCCGTGAACAAACGCGGCAACGACAGTACCCGAAAGTGCCCCCAGTGTGCTGCCGGCAATGACTGGGAGTGGCTGAGCCACCGGCGGTCGGAATAACACTGAATTTGCGAGGTGTCCTTTGGGCTCCAAGAGGTTTAGTGCATCCAGAGCCTAACGATAGCCTTTGACGACATGGTCGACGATTGTTTATTGTAGGGATACTGCAAGCACAATCACGCGGCAGCTCTCGACCAGCACTACGGACATTCGGCCACATTCCGTGGGTGAAAACCCCATCACCATGGAAAGTCTGTTAGCAGGATTTCGGGTAAAAATGGTGAATGCCTTTAAGGGATGGTTACGCAACATCACTGCGATGGCGCATATTGAAGGAGGGCTTTATGAAAAATCGACGACTGCGGGTGGCGCTGATAGGGTATCGGTTCATGGGCAAGTTGCATTCGCATGCCTACCAAACCGTCCAACAGTTGATGCGTCCTCCCCTAGAGATTGAAATGGCGGTCCTTTGCGGCCGTGATGCCCGCCAAGTCGCTACTCAAGCGGCCGCTTGGGGCTGGCAAGAGACATCCACCAACTGGGCCGAAGTCGTCGCTCGGCCCGACATTGATGCCGTAGACATTGCTGTGCCCGGCAACGCCCATGCCGAAATTGCCACCATGGCCCTTCAGCATGGCAAGCATGTCCTCTGCGAAAAGCCTCTCGCCAACACCCTCGAAGATTCGGTGAGAATGGTGCAAGCCGCGCGCCAGGCGGGGACGGCTGCGATGGTCGGATTCAACTACCGACGTGCGCCAGCCATTCAGTTAGCACACCAACTCATCCAAGAAGGCCGCTTGGGCAAGATCTTCCAAGTTCGGGGCCAGTATCTGCAGGATTGGGCGGTTGACTCGACGGTTCCACTCACCTGGCGCTTTCAACAAGCTATTGCCGGATCGGGATCGCTCGGCGACCTGCTCACCCATGTGATTGATCTCACCCACTATTTGGTGGGCGGCTTTACGCACGTATCCGCCCTGCAAAAGACGTTCGTGGCCGAACGGCCGCTGCCCGGAACACTTACCGGAGAAGGCCTTGGCCATGCTGGCGAAGGAACCCAAGGGGAAACGGGACCGGTGAGTGTGGACGACCTCACCGCGGTAATGGCTCATCTCGATGGCGATGCCATCGGCATCTTTGAAGCGACCCGATTCTCCACAGGTTACAAGAATGCCCTGCGTTTAGAAATTCACGGGGAACAAGGGGCCATACGATTTGATCTCGAACGGATGAACGAATTAGAATACTATGTCAGAGATTCCCGGGACCCTTCGTTAGAAGGCTTCCGTCGCATCTTGGCAACGCACCCGGACCATCCGTATATGCAGTATTGGTGGCCAGAAGGCCATATTGTGGGATACAATGTCACTTTTGCCCATCAGATCTATGATTGGGTGGAAGCAATTTCTCGCCAGCGGCCGGTTCGTCCCGACTTCCTGGACGGTCTTCGCTGCCAGGAAGTCGTCGAGGCAATCGTGGGTTCGGCTGCGGAGTCGCGCACGACCAAGGTATTGCACCAGACGTTTTAACGAGGAGGATTTATCGTGAAAATTGGAGTCTTTATGGCGTTACTGGCCAATCAACCGTTACCCGAAGCATTGGACTATGTGGCGTCCGTCGGGGTGGAAGCCGTAGAAATCGGTACCGGCGGCTACCCCGGGGATCACTTGGACCGTAAGGCGTTGTTGCACGACGCTGGCAAACGCAAAGCCTTGCGTGACAAATTGGACAGTCTGGGCTTATCATTACCCGCACTATCTTGTCATGGCAATCCGGTCCATCCCGACCCGGCCGTCCGCGAAGAATTCCAGACCGCTTTCCAAGAGACGGTCGACTTGGCCAACGCGATGGAAGTACCGACGGTCATTACCTTTTCCGGTTGCCCCGGAGATTCTGAGGGATCGCGGTACCCTAACTGGGTGACCTGCCCTTGGCCTGACGACTACCTCAAGATTTTAGACTGGCAGTGGCAGGAAAAGGTCTTGCCCTATTGGTCCAAAGCCGCCGAACACCTCAACCAAAAAGGCGTACGGGCGGCCTTGGAGATGCATCCGGGATTCGTCGTCTACAACCCGGAAACCTTAAAGCGTCTCCGCCAGGCCACCGGCCCCGCGGTGGGTGCCAATGTGGACCCGAGCCATCTGTTTTGGCAGGGAATCGACCCGGTGGCAGCCATTCGTGATCTTGGGGAGAGCATCTATCATTTCCATGCCAAGGATACCCAGATCAATCCCTATACCACCGCCGTGAATGGAGTGTTGGATACCAAACACTATGGCCAAGAACGTGACCGTAGTTGGATCTTCCGAACGATGGGATATGGTCATGGCGCCGACGTCTGGAGCAACATTATCTCGGCCCTTCGCATTGAAGGCTATGACGGGGTGCTGAGCATCGAACATGAAGACAGCCTGATGTCCGCGGGCGAAGGATTTCAAAAGGCGGTCATCTTTTTGCGCGAACTGCTCATTTCGGAACCTAAAGCCGCCATGTGGTGGGCTTAGGTTGGCTGTAATAGGGACGGAGCGCGTAGGCGCTCCGTCCCTGATTCACACGTCGATATAAAAGCTAGGGGACACCTCGTTGCAGGCATCAAGCTTACAGGGCGCCCGCATCCGCTTGCTTTGGGCGATTGCCATTTTTTGGGCCGGTTTATACCTTTACATCCCGATTTTGACCCCCTACGTGACCCGCCAGGGCGGGTCGACCAGCATGGCTGGAATTGTGGTGGCAGCCTATGGTGTGCCCCAACTCACGACCCGCATCTTTCTAGGCCGATGGGCCGACCGAATTGGACGTCGCCGCGTCTTTTTATTTATGGGCTTAGTGACCGTAGCTGTCAGTTCGTTAGGAATGGCCCTATTTCCGACTCCTTGGGCTTTTGCTGGGTTTCGCGTGCTGGCCGGGCTGGCCGCAAGTACCTGGGCCATGTTTTCCATGCTCTACGTTAGCTATTACCCTCATGACAGCCGACCGGTTCATGCTATGGGCTGGGTAACATTTGCCAACAATTCCGGACAAGTGGTCGCTACTTTGGCCGGCGGCTTTGTCGCTGCACGATGGGGGTGGCCTGCTCCGTTTTGGATTTCAGCCGCCTTAGCTGTCTTAGGAATCCTCCTGGTGCTGACCTTGCCTGAAGGCAATTGGGCGTCTGTGCACAGCGCCCCCCCCAAACTTCGCTATTTGTTTCGCTACGGATCCCTGCGCGTGGCTTCGGGTCTGGGCATTTTCAACCAAATGGTGACCTTTCTCACCACATTTGGCTATGTTCCGCTCTGGGCAGCGCGCCACGGCATGCCCAAAGCCGACCTTGGCGTGCTGATGATGGTGGGAATATTGCCCAGCACTTTATTTGCGGTCATTACCGGAACCTGGCTGTCCAAACACTGGTCGCTGAGGACGTTATCGTGGGTTGGATTTTCTTTGATGGCCATCTTTGCCATCCTGACGCCGTGGCGATCCGGTGCGCTCTGGCTGTTCTTTACCCAAGCCGGTCTTGGAATTGGGCGCGGAATCGTCAGCCCAGCTCTAATGGCCATGTCGATTGCCGGTGTTGAAGCGCGCTGGCGAACCACTGCCCACGCCGTCTATCAAGCCGCGTACGCTGGGGGAATGATTGCTGGACCCGCCTTAGGAGCATTTGTTGTCGCTCGATTCTCCTTGCCATCCATCTTTTGGCTTGCTGGGGGTTCCGCCATTGTTGGAATCGGGTTGAGTCTGAGTGCCACAGCCCATCGGCTTCAACTGAGCCCCAAGCCATCACCCTAGCCTCAAGACGATACTGCCTTGGGGAGGCAGTGCCCAATCACGGGGCAGATTCAATACAAGCCGGGTGAGCAGCTAGAGCGTACTTCACCGAAGTCGTTGCATGCGGTCGGTCTTTCCCCGCCCAAAAGGCCAATGCATCGAAATATCCTCTGGCTGCCACTATGGACATTGTCCCGACCGACCAAAAGCGCCGGAACAGCAAGCCCAGGGCCGACGAGGGACCCCTTATTCAGGGTCCTCGTCGGCCGACGTCGATGCCTTCCGCCGGCTGGGCCAAAATGCCGATGCTCCAATGGCGACCGTACTTCCGGGTACCAAGAAAGAACGAACAATCCAGGTATCAAGCAAAATAGCTGAGGTCAACCCAATCGCCAGCGTCTTCATAATCTCTAGGGGACTCAATAGCAGGGCAAAGAATACGACCACCATAATCATTCCCGCTCCGGTAATCATGCCGCCGGTCCGACTGAGACCGTCCGTGGCAGCATCTCGCATATCCTGACCATGTTGCCACAACTCCTGGATGCGATGCAACAAAATCACTTCATAGTCCATCGACAGCCCAAATAACAGCACAAATACTAACGGGGTAATCGAACTGTCCAACGACTCAGCCTCTAAGCCTAATCCACCATGTTGAATAGTCAAAACCAAGATCCCGGCGGTCGCTAGCGCCACTAAACCATCGAACCCGACCCCGAGCAAGGCCTGCCAAATCGATCCGGTGGCGATAAATAAGATGACTAGAGCGACGGTCGCAACCGCCATTAGAATCCAGGGTAAACGCGCTTTGGTCAATTGATTGAACCCATTGAGCAGCGCCGTGACTCCACCGACACCGGTTCGCTGGCCGGGAAGCCAGTGAGCGAGTTGGGTTTGCAAGCGATTCGTTAAAGCAATCGTGGAGGGAGCGTTCGGACCTTGGCGGGAGGTGACAAAAAGAGCCACCAAGTGCGAATTGTAATGGACATTAGTAAACGACGACAGCATCCCGGTAATAGCCGGGTCGCGCACTGTTCCGGCCACAGCGTCCGCCAAAAGGGTGGGAGACACCCCCACATTGGTCGCGGAGTGCACTGACAGCACCGCCGGATCGGCTGCGATCCGGTCAGTCACCTTAGCAACCGCCTGCCAGGTAGAGATGCTCGCCGTCGTCTGTTTGAAATTGATCATGATCACGATGGGATCGATAGATCCCGCCCCTAACGCCCGTTGTTCCGCGGCCACCGAGACGCGCAAGGGATCGTTTTGAGGCAGCATGACCGCAATATTCGCCGGCGTCTGCATGGATAACTGCACGCCGGAAATAGCTGGAATTGCCAGCGCCACCACGGCCAGCCCAATCGCCCAATAAGGACGTTTGCGAATCCAAGTGGAAATCGCCGGCCAAAACCGATGAAAGGCGTTCGCCCAAGGAATGCGTCCCCAATTGATTCGTCTACCCAGGGTGCGCAACAAGGCCGGCAGCAAAGTATGGGTCACTAATAGGACGGAAAGGACCGCCATCGCGCCTCCAATGGCAATCCCTCGCCAATAAGCGTTGCCCCCAATGAATAGGGTCAAGAGCGCCATCGCCACCGCGATTCCAGAATAAAAGACCGACCGTCCCGCACGCTGCATGGCTTCGTTGGCGGCCACTTCCGGTTCCTTCCCTTGGGCCAACGCTTGACGAAAACGGGCGCTAATAAAAAGCGCATAGTCCACGCCGACACCAAGCCCCAAAAAGCTTACAATGTCGGTAAGATACGCCGACAGAGTAATTACATTCTCCAGAAGATCCAACGCTCCTAGGGCAAACACTGCTCCCACACCGGCGACCAGCAACGGCAACAACGCTGAGGTTACCGACCCAAACACCAGCAACAATAAGACCACTAAAAACGGCAAGGCTACGGGCAGGCTGGAAGCCAATGTGGTTCGCGTATCCGAAATGACCTGACTGCCGACCGCGTTTTGATTTACCCAGGTCGTCTTAGCGCCTTCGTGACGAGCGAAGTCGTAAAGCGGCAATAGCCGTGTCGGGCTTTGCCCCGCGGACGGAACCACGGTGGTGGCGTTAGGTCCTACTCGATAAATCCATGCGCTGGGCAAATGATATTGGCGGACCCAAGCGTCTACCCGCGAGTGAGGGACATTTTGAATGAGGAGAGGCTCGGCTGCAGGCTTTGACGAAAAGTGCCCTAATTGGTTGTCTACCCAAATCGCCGAGCTTTTGGGATTGTCAAATCCAGTGGAAGTTAAAGCATGGGTGACATTTTTCGCCAACACCCCGGTCACGATAAACAACACCGCCCAAGCGATAATCACCCATTTGCGCTGACGTATCATAATTCTAGCCCAACTCATCCGGTTTCTGCCCCCGAGTTCCGCATCGATTTAGTGACCTATTTGTTCTGTTACTCTGCTACTCTGCTACTGGCGCCGAGAACATCGGACCTGAGTAGTGGACTGGTCCAATACAACCGGATCAGAGCGTGGATTGGAGGGTGAATACCCTACGCGCAAGGTCGCTCCGCAATGCTCACAGGTGGCATGTGCGGCCACAAAAGAATCGATTCTCTCCGACATGCGATGGCCAAGGCGGTGAGCCTCTGCCATTGCTTTCTCCAAGGCGGTGCGCAACGGCTCCATCATTTCGAAAAGCTCTTCATCCATCGGTGTTTGACTCACTCCTCCGAAATATAATTGGGAGAAACTTAACATAGAAAAGCTTTTTATTCAAGTCGAAGCCGAGCTTCGGCTAGCCAGCACGAATCATCAGCAAGGAATCCAACTTCCATGATCACCCCGTAAGACTATTATAACTATAGCAAGCCCAGACAGCCGAATTCCAGCCACCGAGGTCAGCTAAAGACGGCAAGCCAGAACTGCCGTCTGCTGGAAAGAGCCGAACCTTGAAACCTAACTTACGCACTGGCCACTGACATCCCCAAGCGCAGAGGTCAACCGCTCGGGCAAGAGGTCATCCGGGGATGGATCTTGGCAAGCGCGGCCGCACCAGGAAGCTTTTAACCCCCCACCGCGCTTTGGACCCACGTCCGATAAGATATATTATGTAAACCTGTATTTCTTTTTGCTAGGTAATCCGCTATACTATTTAGGTGTCTTTACATACGCGGCGAGGCCCATGATATGGAGGTTTAAGCTGCTTACAAGGTCTTCGTCTTGTTGCAGATGTCTCAGCCCGCAAAAAGGCCCTACAGGAGTGACAGAAAGAAGGCTCATTTATGGATTATGTCAAATTAGGCCGAACCGGCCTGGATGTTTCTCGTATCTGCCTTGGCTGCATGAGCTATGGGGATCCAAAGCGCGGAACCCACGCCTGGTCGCTGAACGAGGATAGCAGCCGTCCGTTTATCAAAAAAGCCTTAGACATGGGCATTAACTTCTTTGATACGGCCAATGTCTACTCTCTGGGAGCGAGTGAAGAGATTCTGGGACGGGCACTGAAGGATTATGCCCGCCGAGAGGAAATCGTCATTGCGACCAAAGTACACGGAAAAATGCATCCCGGTCCGAACGGATCGGGTCTTTCACGGAAAGCGATTATGACTGAAATCGACCAAAGCTTGCAGCGGCTGCAAACTGATTATGTCGACCTTTACCAGATTCATCGGTTTGACTACCAGACCCCGCTTGAAGAAACTTTAGAAGCCCTCCACGACGTGGTCAAGGCCGGCAAAGCGCGATATATAGGCGCATCGTCGATGCACGCCTGGCAATTCATGAAGGCTTTGGCCCTATCAGAACGTCATGGCTGGTCTCGTTTTGTGACCATGCAGAACTATCTTAATTTATTATATCGGGAAGAAGAACGCGAGATGCTTCCGCTTTGTCAATCCGAAGGGGTGGCGGTCATTCCCTGGAGCCCCTTAGCTCGGGGTCGTTTGGCGCGCCCGTGGCACCAAGATACCGTCCGCTCAGAAAGCGACCACTTTGCCAAGACGCTTTACGGCGCAACGGAACCAACCGACCATCCCATCGTTGAGGAAGTGTCTCGCATTGCCGCCAATCATGGAGTTGGCATGGCTCAGGTCGCCTTGGCTTGGGTGCTGCAAAAAAATCCGGTCGTGGCACCCATAATCGGCGCCACCAAAATTCATCACCTAGACGATGCAGTCGCCGCGCTCGGCCTTATCCTAAGCCCGGAGGAGATCGATCGACTAGAGGGTCCCTACGTACCGCACTCGGTTCTCGGCTTCCAGTAATGACTCCAGGGAAGAGGGCGAGGCCGCTGCGAGGATCGCTTGTCCTCTTCCCTCTTCCCTCTTCCCTCTTCCCTCTTCCCTCTTCCCTCGTCGGATCCATCCACGTTTTGTTGTGCTATACTGCGCGCGGGTGAAACTGGACGGTTTGATGCCAAGACTGTGGGCGTCTCAATACCGTGCTGTATTATGGTTTTCCAAGACGATAGCGTACTCCCAAAAACAAAAACTCTGACCCGCGCGCAGTATAGCGGCGGCTTTCTGCCGCTGCCCGAAGGTCGTCGGCTCCCCTTCCCTTCCCAGTCGTCCAGTGGTATCGATCTGAGCGCACTCTTACCGTCCAAATCCTATTCGCTCTTGACTGTCTGGCTCGGCTGCTTGCGGACGTAAACATTAAAGCGATGCGGTATTGACGTCGAAGGTCCCGGCAGTGAGGACTCGAGTTGCCACTCGGCCGGATCCCAGGCCGGAAACCAGGTATCTCCCTCAATCTCTTGCTCAATCAAGGTCTGATAAAATCGGTCGGCCCTACCCAGAAACATGGCAAAAATACTGGTGCCGCCGATAATGTAAATCTCTTCACGACTGTCCAAGGCGAACACCGGTGCGGGATCGCCAATGACCTCACAGCCTGGCAGCCGAAGCGAAGAATCGTGAGTCATCACATAATTCTTCCGCTGCGGTAACGGGTGACCAATCGAGTCGAAGGTTTTTCGGCCCATGACCACGATATGTCCCCAGGTCAATCGCTTAAAATACTTTTGCTCTCCAGGAATCCTCCAGGGGATACTGCCGTTATAGCCAATCACTCCGTTTTGGGCCATGGCCACAATGAGGGCAATCACACGGAGACCTGCCCGCGGATGCGTGGATGGCACCGATATTCTCGAAGTTCAATATCATCCATGGTAAATTCGTCAATTGCCTGGACCGTAGGATTCAGCCAGAGTGTGGGCAGCGGCAACGGTCGGCGCTCGAGTTGTGCACGGCACTGGTCTAAATGATTTAAATAAATGTGGGCATCGCCCAAGGTATGAATGAACTCCCCCACCTCCAGTCCGGTCACTTGCGCCACCATCGCCGTCAGTAAAGCATAACTCGCGATGTTAAATGGCACCCCCAGAAAAATGTCGGCGGAACGTTGGTAGAGTTGGCACGAGAGTCGTCCATGATTGACATAGAACTGAAACAAAGAGTGACAAGGAGGCAAGGCCATATCCTCAATCTCTCCCGGGTTGTACGCCACGACCAGCAATCGCCTAGAATGCGGGTTGGTGCGAATTTGATCAATGACTTGGCCCAATTGATCCACCGTGGTCCCGTCTTTGCCCCGCCAACTTCGCCACTGCTTGCCATATACCGGACCCAATTCTCCCCATCGCTGAGCAAACCGTTCGTCCTCTATAACTTTCTCACCAAATGCCTCGATACTCTCGCCTTGATATTCGGAGCTTTGACGGTAGTTGCGATAAGGCCAATCGTCCCAGATATGGTTTTTCTGCTGAAGTAAAGGCCGAATGTTTGTCACACCGCTTAGAAACCATAAGAGTTCGGAAGCCACCAGACGAAACGCCAGGCGCTTGGTCGTCACTGCCGGAAATCCCCGAGTCAAATCAAAGCGCATCTGATAGCCAAATAACGAAAGGGTCCCAGTGCCGGTGCGATCGTCTGTCTTCTTCCCGTGTTCCAAAACATGTCGCATCAACTCCAAATATTGCTCCATGGGTTCCTCCTCATCGACCGGTTAGGCTCTTTTGACATCCAATTCCAATCGGCTCAGCCCTCGCGACCGCAACAGAGAAAGCGCCAAAACCAGGGCCAGGCCGTAAAACACCACGAAGAAGTGAAATCCTGCGTCCGTCGAGTGCACCAAGACGCCTTCAAGCTTAGGCGCCAAAATGCCGGCGGTTCCCAAAAAAGCCTGAGACGCGACCTTAGCCGGCAGGCTGGCTTCGGAAACCACCAGAGCCAGCGTTAACGACAAGGCCATGCCCACGTTGCGGAAGGTGTAAAACATGCCCGATCCCACTCCAGTTTGAGCCCGGGGCAGGCTAGACATCACCGCCTTTGTCAAAGCCGGCCAGGCCAAGCCATTGGCCGCAGACATCAGTAATAACGGAAAAACGACTCGAGCTAGAGATAGGTGGGATCCCAGTCCTCCGAGAAAGTATGCCCCGGTTCCCAGCAGCGCCACTCCGACCAGCACCAAACGCGCCGGACCCATGCGATCTGCCAAGGTTCCACCCAAAGGTCCCATGAACAATTGGGGCGCAGACAACGGGATAAGCAAAAGGCCAGCCAGCAATGGGGTCTCATGCAATGCCCCTTGCAGATAAATCGTCAACAAAAAAGTGGACGCAAAGTAGCCAATCGAATAGCTCATCGTCACCCCCAGGCCCGAGCGATAGTGGGGGTGACGAAACAAGGTCAGGTCAAAGAGCGGGTGAGCCACTCGCCTCTCCCACCACACAAAACCAACTAGCAACCCTAGTGCACAGCCCAAAAATGCCAAAGTAGGCAAGGATTTCCATCCCCAGGCAGCACCCTCCGACAAAGCCACCAAGATGGCGGTCAAGGCGGTGGCAAAAGATGCCGCCCCCATCCAATCAATCCTGGCGTTCGCCTGGGATTTGCCCGCATCCACCAGGATGAACCAGGCAGCAATAATGCCCGTCAAGGCAAATGGTACCGTAACGAAGAAGATCCAGCGCCAACCGAGCGTGCTCACTAGGGCTCCCCCGGCAACCGGTCCCACGATCGAGCCAATAACCCATGCCGTCGAATTAATCCCTAAGGCTTGACCTAATTGTTGAGGAGGAAAGGCTCGAACAATAATTGGCGTGGCCGTGGCCAGCGCTAGCGCTGCCCCGGATCCCTGAATCAGGCGAAACAAGATGAGCGCGCTGCCCGATGGAGCCAGACCACACAAAATCGTCGCGCCGGTAAAGATGGCCAGCCCCCACATAAAAATCCGTTTGGCACCCGAAATGTCCGACCACCGCCCGGCGGGCAAAAGCAACACGGTGCTGGTCAAAATGTACGACGTGAGGGTCCATAGTCCCGTCGTAATGGTAATATGCAGGCCCTGCATGATCCGGGGAAGGCCTACAACCACGATGGTGCCATCCACATTAGTGATGAAGGCTACTAAGGTTACCACCGACAAAATCCACCATTTTTGCGAGGGGTGTTCCAAGTCCACTTTGTCCACTCCTTATAAGCGCTGATTCTCCGTTGTACATTCGATTCCCAGGCCGATGTACACTCAGGGGCAACAAAGAGCCTCCGGCTCTATAAAAATCGTCCAGACTGATAGTCGGTAAATGCCTGATGAATTTGCTCCATGGAATTCATCACAAATGGGCCGTAAGCCACCACCGGTTGGCGCAGAGGTTTGCCCGCCGCCAACCATACTCTGAGCGCGGTCTCGGCGGTGATGGCCAGTTGGCTTGTAGGTGGACCGAGCCCACCCTCAGGCATCGATAGCCATAACACCTCTCCCTGTTGCCCGCTCCAATTCGTCGCACCGAACCGTCCCCGACCGTTCAAGACATACAAAAAGCCGTTGTAATCGCCCGGCAGATCCACTTCCAGACAAGATCCTCCATCCATTAAAACCTCAAGCATCGTGATGGGAACATAGTTTAACGTGTTCGCCTGAACACCGCAACTAGTGCCTGACAACACGCGAATCCTAGTTCCAGGACCACGGTCAGTCAGCATTTGGCTTGACTGCAACTCTTGGTAACGCGGCACGGTCATCTTATGATCGCTCGGCAAATTAATCCATAGTTGTAAGCTGTGCACTGTTTCTCCGGGAACCGGGTCTTCTTTGTGGATCACCCCGCGGCCAGCGGTCATCCATTGTACATCACCGGGACCGAGTATCCCGCCACGACCCGTCTTATTGTCATAGTGAGCCATGTGCCCGTCAATAATATAGGTCACCGTTTCGATCCCACGGTGCGGATGCTCCGCAAAGGTCCCGGTTTGAAACCAATCTTCCGCCATCATTAAAAACGGATCAAAATCTTGCCAATGGCCAGGCGGCAATACAGGCGCCATTTCGTGAATGGAGCTTTGCCGCACTCTCTCGGCACGCCAACTACCAGAAATTGCACGTTCGTACACCAAATCATCGCTCCCGCTGCCATACTTTTTCACTGCGGATATTCACCTTTATGATACTACACGGCATCGTTTATGCATTTTTCCCCTGCCTAAAGCAAGCGCTTACCATGGTAAAATGGGAGTAAGGTTAACGTATGTTATTTCCGTGAGGGGTGGTCATGGCGTCTGCCGTTCTCGATTTAAGATCTCGTCCACTGAAGGATTTGCGAATCTCGCTGACGGATCGCTGCAACTTCCGTTGTACTTATTGTATGCCTCGCTCCGTATTTGGACCGGGCTATCAATTTTTGACGCCCTCGTCCGTGATGAGTTTTGACGAAATTGTTCGTTTGGTGCAAATCAGTCAAGGTCTGGGAGTTGAAAATATCCGTCTAACCGGAGGTGAACCCTTACTTCGCACCGGGTTGGACCACTTGATTAACCGGCTTTCCCAGGTGAAAGGGATTCGGCAGATTTTGCTGACCACTAACGGATCGCGCCTGACCCAGCCGCTGGCTAAACGGTTGAAAGAATCAGGGCTGACCCGCGTGACTATTAGTTTAGACGCTCTCGATGAGGAGACCTTTAAATCAATCAATGACGTCGGTTTTTCTTCCCAAGGCGTACTCCAGGCCATCGACTACGCGGCCGAGGCCGGACTGACACCAGTGAAGATTAACATGGTCGTCAAAAAGAACGTAAATGCCGACCAGATTCTGACTATGGCCGATCGTTTTCGCCATAGTGGTCATATTCTTCGGTTCATCGAATTTATGGACGTCGGCAACAGCAATCGTTGGTCGTATCAGGATGTGGTCTCCGGCCAATCCATCGTGGAGACCATTCACGAGAAATGGCCATTGAAACCCTTGGCACCATCCCGTCCCGGAGAGGTCGCACGTCGCTACCAATATGCCGATGGAGGCGGAGAAATCGGCATCATCAGCTCGGTGAGTCAACCGTTTTGCACGAGTTGTACCCGAGCGAGGCTCTCCGCTGAGGGGAAACTGTATCTTTGCTTATTCGCCAACCAGAGTGTCGACCTTTTGACTCCGCTGCGACAAGGCGCCGATGACCAGGAACTGGCTTTTCTCTGGCGCACGGCGTGGACCACGCGCGACGACCAGTATTCACTGGATCGAGCGGCCATCCCCGTTATGCGCAATAAAGTAGAAATGTCGCACATCGGCGGCTAGGCCGCGCCGATTCCCCCAGGCGGCCTCCCTATCGGGTTGAAACGCCAAGGTGACCGTCAATCCAATAGCGCCAAGGAAATTTCGCCGCCGCCCCAGCGTATTCTACGCCCACCCGGGGTCCCTGGCGAACCGCCGACGGCTGAACCAAGAAGCCATCATCGCTAAAGAATAAAGGATCGCGCCAGAGACAATGACCGTTAAGCGAGCGATCGATATTTAGCGCTTGCGTTAGTCGCCCCGGACCATTGGTCAAGTTCCGGCTCTGTCCGCGACGCCGAGCCATCGTATCCACTCCATAAAGTGGCTCCAGCGCCCGAATGAGGATGGCCTCCGGTCTTCCTTCGCCTCCGCTAACTACGTTAAGACACGTATACATGCCGTAGATCAAATATATGTAGGCCACGCCAGCCGGTCCATACATCACCCGAGTGCGTTGGGTGAGACGGCCACCAAAGCTGTGCGCAGCACGGTCGCTGGGCCCTTGATAGGCCTCGACCTCGACCACCCTACCGCCAAGCTGGCCATGCATCAAGATTTTTCCTAAGAGACTCCGCGCCAATAGATGGGTGGGCGCTGAATAAAAGTCGGCGGCCATCGTCCGCATCATCACCTCCGGTCCCTCGCGGAGCCCAGGGGGTAGATATTGGCCAGCCAATTCTGAGGATCGGCCATTGGCGACGTGCGGGTAATCCATGCCAACGCCGACGCCGCCATGGTGATCGTGCCTCCCAACCCATTGAGGGCGATTTGGGCCATTTTGTGCACCTGTTGAACCTCATGACTTGGGACTCGAGCCAAGGTCACATGAGGGATGATGTCCGGATGTCTACCTCCATATGGGGGATATTGCGGAAATTCCGCGCACACCGTGCTCAAAATCCCATCAAAATGCACATTATCCGCAATGGCTAGATATACCGTGTCCAATTCCTCTCCAGAGAAAAAACCGACGCCTCTAGCTTCTAAGACCAGGGGAGAGAAGGTTTGAGTCAGTCGCTTCAATTGTCGATCCACCGTGTCGTCTAGCGCCCGATTGGCAAACGGAATGAGCAAACTCACATGGACGGGCAAAACCTGGGCCATCGGATCGAACTGAGATCGAATCCAATCCAATGCCTTGGGTAACGTGACAGGAATGACCAGCGCGCTCTCTTCCACCCATGCTCCCCCATTCAGACTTCTAGTATGCTCCATCGCCGCGGAAGTCATCGCCACTGCCCAAGATTGTACCTACTCGCCGCTTTCCCACGTTTAGGCATCGGTTTCAGCGGTGTCGGAGTCGATGCGAGGCTCTCACGGCCGAGAGTGGATGCGAAATCGCGGTCCCTTGAGTAATCCTTTGACCTAAACCCTTCAGCCCACCCTGACCCACGCCGCAGGCGCCTGACCCTCGCCAAAGTAAAAGTCCGGGTGCATTGCCAACATTTTATCAGATGCGCCGCGAAACTCTGCCGTTCCTTGGACAATGCCAAGGACACGGTCAGGGCGGAGATCTCAGGCATTGCCGTCAGACAAATGTTTTGCTAGAATACCATTGTTTGTTTTTTGACCACTGGATACGTTCGTGCGGTTGTCTCTCGCAATCGTGGGAGACGTAAAATGTATCGCGTCGTCAAGACCAGACGTAAACAGGTTGGCGAACTACGCCATGAGCGAACCTAACAAGGAACCCCAGACTCGATGTCGGGCGAGTGGCTAGAGGGCTTTTGACAAACCTTTTGCGAGTAAAGCTCACCTGAGTGGGTTCCTCGTAAGAATCCCCCGCCTTTAGGCGTGGGGAGTGTCAAGGCCACCATAAACTGTTGAGAATGGTCGTCGCAACCTTCATGTCGGCTACCGGCACCGTAACCTGAGCCCTGACCATCCCCCCCTGCGGGGCGGTCACTGTGACCCCGTAAGTCCGGTACCCGCGAAGAGTCGTCGGCAGGGTGTAGGCGATGGCATGATCCGACAGCCAAAACAGCAAGGTCCCTTTCGGCACTTGCAATTCTGGGCTATCCGGCCCCGATACCGCATTCACGCGATTGGATACGTGCCCGGCTAGATAACAACCCTCACAATGAGACGTGGTCACCACCACATCTTCCTGGGTATTGCTGCCGTTTTGTGCCATGGTCTCATCGTTCGCTGAAGCCGCCGCCCGATTCCAAGATTGGGGAATCGCCACGATCGGAGGATCTCCCAGCCACTGGTATCCCCGGGGCAGCGCATGGACATAGGGGGTCAAAAAGCTCAAATGAATGGGTGATCCGTTAGCCCAAAGCGTGCCATTTTCCCAGCCCAGAGCTTCAGCGGAGCCTATATCGGGGATGGTTACGCTTTCGCCGGTCGCCAGATCTAAAGCGGTACCGTGTCCAGTTCCCGAATCCCACCAGGCCACTACCCCTCTTCCCGATACAAAAGGCAGTCCACTAACCTGATCCAGGTCCCATTGATGCAACCGACGTACCGCCCCAGTAGTTAAGTCGACGCTCCACAAGACCACCGACCCTTCACCATTTGCCGACATGCTTTCCGTAATCAACGCGTAGCCATCGGTAATGGCCACCAAATTCATAGATTGTCCACGAACAATTGGGTTCAAACGAGCCAACACATGAGCGCCTCGACTGAGCAAATTGCTTGAACTCTCTTTCGGAGAAGCTAATGCGACGATCCAGTTCGTCGGATCCGCTGACACCCAATGAGGGGGAAGAAGCAGCACCACTCCTTTGGGCGTATCCGCAATGCCGATGGTTTGGTGGCGCACCGACGCGGGGACCGATACCTGATAGGTCCTGCCATAGCGGACTCGGATGAGACTCGATGCCTTTTTTGAGGGTTGGCTGGTGATGATGGACACCTGTTTTATCAAGGCCGTCGACTTTGACTGAGTCAATCCAGCGATTGGCGATCCGGGGGCTCCACATCCAGCAAACATAAAGGCGCCAATTGCGGACAAGATCCATCGCGCCCAATGTTTTTTCATCCTCTTAGCCTCCCTTCTTACCGTCTTTACCGCTTTAACGCCAGCGCCGGCTCTAAGGTTACACTAGCTAGCCAACCATTCGTTCCCGCCCTCTTCCCCGGTTGGCAGTGGAGCGAAAAGTTTTCGACGGAACACCACCCGCGCAGCCATTTGGTGCACCGACTCCCGTGAAGCATCGCATCGACTAAAAAGTCAGTGACGGCTTTGGGCCAGTGGCCATTTGCTCCAAGACAGCAAAGCGCGTGAAGCGATGATCGCTAACCCCCTCGAGGTTATGTTGGCTGTCCAATCTCTTCGCGCGATCCCTTTAATCGGCAATCGGCCATTGCCACATTCTGGCGCATGGACGGTTTGAACAAAGATTGCTCAAGATCGAAACTAACGTGTGGCAAATATTCCACCTGGACAGGGAAAACTCCTGCTCCGCGATTGAACTGTCCATTCCTAACCTAGTCGATCCGTCCCAAATCCCTTTATGTGACATATCCCGAATCCGCTCGTCCATGGTAAGGTGATAGTAAAATTAACTCATCGTGTAACCTTTACGAGGATGCTGACGTTATGATTGGGGAAGGGGTGAATCAGCCTGGCGGCCGAGCAGGGAGATCAAGAAGCTTTTGCCACCTTCATGGAGGCGCATGGTACCAAAGCGCTCCGTTTCGCCTTGCTGACCCTCAGGGACCGGGCAGAGTCGGAAGACGTGGTACAAGAGGCGTTTTTGCGACTGTGGCGTCATAGCCTTCGACGAGGACTAGAAACGCTAAGTCCGGCATTGTTGTTTCATACCATTACCAACCTTTGCCGAGACCATATGCGTCACAGAAAACGACACCCGGAGGATTCCAGCGACTTGATGGAACTCGTCCACGCTGCTGCCGAGACAGGCGATCTAAGTGAGGAGTTGGCGGTTATGGAAGCCGTGATGCAACTGGAAATGGCCGAACGTCAATGCATTCTCATGTTTTATTATATGGATCATTCTTTGAAAGAAACGGCCGCCGCCCTCGGACTGAATGAACAGGCCGTCAAAACTCGACTATTTCGGGCACGACAGCATCTGCGGCCGCTACTCGCTCCCATCTGGAAGGAGGAAATGTTGTGAGCCAACCTCCAAAAAACGATCGTGTTGGCAAAGCCATTGATCGCGCCTTTGATCAGCTTGACGTACGCTGGGATAGCACCTGGGTACCCCACAGCCGTCATCGGACGCGTTGGATTGCCTGGACTGGAGCAGGCACGGCTGCTGCCGCGGCCGCGGTGGTGGCACTCTTTATTCCCTGGTCAGGAACACTGAGCAATCAACAAGTCAGTGTAAACGTCCCGGTAGCCGCGGCTCCATCCTTACCGGGGTCAGTGACTCGCACCCTTCACGCTTTTCATGCGTCGGATTATGTCGTCGAGGGGATGGTCCCGGTCTACGCCTCCTATCCTGTGGTCAATCCTACCGCCCATTCCTATTCCTTTATGGGAAGTTTCCGCTACGACGGAGTCAGCGGCAATCAATTGTCGCTGGTGGTGAATGCCGCGAGTCAAACGGTAACCAACGGGGTATTGTTTGCGTCCCAAAGTCCCGTCTACTCCTTCCGTCTGAAACTTGGCAATCCGGGACAACCTGTCACCGTGCTTCACTCGCAAGTGATCACGGCCGCGCCTACCCCGTCTCTTTTAGCTGGCACTTGGTATCAGGCAGGATCTAGCCAAATCAATAGTTTTACCGCCTCCGGTCCCATCGTCTATGCGACCCATGAAGGCTACTGGACCTCGATTTCAGGACAAGGGAACGGACTTTGGCAAGAGCCGCCGCAAGGTTCCCCGAGGTCCGAAACCGCAACCATCGCCGGCTTGCCCGCTGACCCGGCCCATGCCTTACTGGTCGAAGAAGCGTCGTCAGGTCTGAGCGAAGGCTATGTCACGGACAATGCCGGGCAGTCTTGGACCCGTTGGGATCTTCCCTCGGTGTCCTTTTCCAACTTAATTTCCATGAACCATCGATTTTGGGCAGTGATCAACGGCGGCCTGGAGGAGAGCCAAAGTGGGTCATCATGGCACTCGATATTGTCGGTCAACCCCAATAAATGGCAGGTCCAGGATTTTGCGGTTAATCCCGCCCATCCCGCCATGCTCGTCGCTGCCTTGGTGCCGCTGGCCGGAAACGGCATCGGCCCCGTGCTGACCACCCAGAACAACGGACGCACCTGGCAGGAAATTCCCAACTTCCCGAACCTTGGAGTCGCTCCATCCGATATGGCCGTATTGCCCAACGGCAACATTTCGGCTTTAGTCGGCTTAACCAAGCCGGTATTAGTCGAGTACCATCAGAGTGCTCAAACCTGGCAAATTATCCCTGTGCCCAGGCAAGCCATGGGCGTCGGCACCGGTGAACTGACTGCCGCCCCCAACGGCAATCTAGTCTACGGTGCACCGGGTGGCAACATTTACGTGTGGGATCAGGCCCTGTCCGTGTGGCAAGTGATTGACGCTCCGGCCACGGCCCCGCTGAATGCAGCTCCAGCCAATCCCTTAGAAGCCATCGGCGACCAAGAAGTGATGGCCGGTTACCAGTCGGGTTGGTATTATTTCGCTTTCAGTTCGACGCCTGCACCGCAATAAGCGCGTACAATCGCAGGGCTTTGCCCAAATCGCCGTCCACCGCGATCTCGCCCGCCATGAAGGCTTCTCCGGCGGTGGTTCGATTTTCCAAGAGGGATAAAAACACCGGCAACGAAATCTCTGCACTGGCATCGGCAGCCACCCGATGACTGACCTGCTCCACGATGGGCTCGCAACCCGCTTTAATGGTCACCAACACAAAGATGCGGTCCTCATCGTTCAACGTAATTAAATAGAGCCCCTGGGCGTCTTCCATCTCGGATACATCGTGCTGTCGGAAACGCAGACGAATTTTTTCGAGAATCTCTGTCGGCGTCATTTCGCACGCTCCTCGACCGGGGGGAACAACAGGCGTTCCAACACCGCCAACGTGGGTGCGCCGTGAGCCAACAGTCGATTGTGAAAAATCTCCAAAGAAAAATCCGTGCCCCACGATTCTTTCGCTTGACGCCTCAGCCGAAGAATTTCTAACTTGCCTAAGGTATAAATCAGATAGAAGGGGTCCATAGTCCCCCGCAACGCCTCCCGGTGGGCACTAGGCTCGGCCATCACACATTGCTGGCGGAAAAACGTTTTTGCTTCGTCTAAGCTCATATCTCCGGTATGCAAGCGAATCCCGACGATGAATCGCCCGACTCGCACCAAAGCCTCTTGGATCTCGGCCAACCGCATCCACGGATGACCTTGGCCATACCCCGAATCCACCATCAATTCTTCCGCATAATGTGCCCAACCCTCGACAAAGGCCCCAGACCACAGGACCTTTCTCACGGTGCTTCGACCCAGGGGCAGCCAGGAAAATTGCACCGCGTGGCCGGGATACACTTCATGGGCAGAAATCATCCGAAGCGTCCAAGGGTTGAATTCCGCCATCTGTTCAATAATTTCCGACGGTTTGGCGTCCGCCTCGGGCAGCGTAATCTGGTAGTAGGATTCCCGCGCTTCCTCTTCGAATGGCCCCACCGGACTCAACGAGGCCAAGGTGGTCATGCGCAGATAAGCGGGGGTCTCCACAACGACCGGATGTTCTGCCGGCGGCAAGTCTAACAAGTGCTTTTCTTCGGTAAACGTTTTGAGTTCCTCTAATATGCCGCGCACCTGATCGAGTACCTGACTGGGCTCTGGTGTCTCTTCATAGAGCCGGGCCAACACGTCGCTTACGCTGCCCTCGGGATCGAGTTGGGTGGCCGTAGCAAAAAAGAGCGTACGCAGGCGATTTAACTCATCATATCCTCTAGTCAGCAAAGTGGGTAACGCATCGTCGATTCCTTCTTGCCAGCGCAGCCGATCACGAAACCGCCGTTCTCCCAAACGATAATCTCCACTGGCCCTAATCAGCCATCGTTCTCTTAAGAAATCCACGAAGTCAGCGTACGCTTGAATCAACACTCGGCTTTTTTCTTCAATTTCCATGATTCTGGGCGAGTCTATGTTCGCAAAGGAGGAACCTAATCCTTCGAACATAAAAACGGTGGCAGGAAATTGCTCTAAGGCTATCTCCACGAATACCGGAGGCGGATTGTCAAGCCACACTTTGGCCCACTGCAACAATTCCGGAGCTTTGCTCAGACGAGCCGCCAGATGCTGGGCCCTCACGTTGGGGTCTTGAAATTGTCGGCGGGTAAGGCTCATGACACTTTCGCTAATGACTTGGTTATACCAATTGGGATCGCGCTTCATCGGATTCCAATCGGTCGCATCGCTCCACAGCAATTCCGCTTGGTTGGTCAGCATCGTCCAGTCGGCGTAGTCCTCTACATCCAGGGCATTGGGATCGATGCCCTTTAGCCTCTGACGCCAATCAGCCAATTGATCTTGCCAGTGTTGGCGAGCCTCCGGGCTGAGATCGGGCATCTCCTGATCAAATCGATGAATTCCCAGATCCGTAGCCATACAAGGCATCTCCATCATGATAGCCGTCAAAAACTCGCGGGCAATCGACTGGAGTTCTAAATCGTGAGGCAGTCCCTGTTCAAATAGTTTTTCCGACATTAACCTAATCCCTCCCGGGCGGGGTTGCATCAGTCGCTTAAATTTTCCCCTCTATGGTAGTATAACCATAGTATGATCAAAGGGGGTCGTGGCTATGGCCATCAACGGAGACGAGAAGCGTAAGCAAATTGTCGAATATATTCAAAGCCACCTTCGTCAAAATGGATATCCGCCTTCCGTACGGGAAATCGGAGCGGCTGTAGGATTGTCGTCCACGGCGAGTGTAGCTCGTCATCTTCGTCGCCTCGAGGAAACAGGCCAGTTGTCCCATGCTCCCTTTAAGCGCAGAGCATGGCGCCTCGACGGAACGCCTCGCGATGCACAGTCATTACCGCTCGTAGGCCATATCCGTGCCGGAAATCCTATTCTGGCCCAAGAGCACGTGGAAGACCACGTGACGGTGTCGATGGATTTGTTTCGCCCGAGCGCGGACTTTCTGCTCCGCGTCAAAGGCGATTCCATGATTGACAGTGGAATTTTTCCCGGGGACTTAGTCGCGGTGTCACTCCAAGCCGAGGTCAAGGACGGCGATGTGGTCATCGCCATGCTGGGCGATGAGGCCACCGTAAAGCATCTTGACACTCGTCAGGGACGTATCCGACTGCTACCGGCCAATGTGAATTACGAACCGATTGAATCTGAGGACATCGCCATCGTGGGCCGGGTCGTCGGCTTGCTGCGAACCTTTTAATCAGGCGAGCGCCTTCAACGTGCGTTCGGCTGCCATGATGGTATGCCACCGACTGAGGCCGCCTTGCAAATAGACCCAATAGGGCGGTCTCATCGGGGCATCGCACGAAAGTTCCAGAGAAGCTCCGGCGATCATCCCCCCGGCGGCCATAATAATCGGATCGTGGTAGCCAGGCATGTTCCACGCTTCTGGGTCGACGTGACTATCCATAGGTCCCAATGCTTGGACCGCCCGACAAAATTTTACCACCTGCTCGGCCTGGTCCAAACGAATCGCGGTAATCATCTGGTCAACCCCGCTGACTCCCGGTTCTACCTGAAATCCCGCTTCCTGCCATCGAGCCCTGGCATAGGTCGCTCCCATCAACGCTTCACCGACCATCTCGGGAGCCACGAAAAACCCTTGAGCAAATAGCCTGAGATAGGGCCCGGTGGGTCCGAGTTCTCCCCCGATCGCCGGGGCGACTAGTTGGTCGGCCACAAGATCGACCAACTGCTTCCGTCCCGCAACATAGCCGCCCGTAGGAGCAATTCCGCCTCCTGGATTTTTGAGCAAACTGCCTGCAATCAAATCGGCTCCCCAAGCCGTTGGTTCGCTGATATCGGTGAATTCGCCATAGCAATTGTCCACCAACACTAAAGCTCCCCGGCGGTGCGCATCGTCAATCATCGTTGAAATTTGGTTCCGATCCCACGGTTCATACAAGACATATCCGCGCGAACGCTGAATAAACACCACCTGAGGTGGCATCGCGCCTCCTGGCGGACAAAGATGGCCTTTAGCATCGCAACTCACGTCCACCACCGTGACGCCATGCGCGCCCAAACTCTGAGGATGCTCACTGCCCAAAAGTACTCGAAGCGTGTCATATACGCGTCCATCGGCAATCCACAATCGGTTGCCAGGACGCAGTAACGCTTTGAGCGCCGTGCTAAGCACGTGCGTTCCAGAAGCCCATTGCGGGCGAACCAACGCTCGGTCCGCTTCAAACACGTGGGCATACACTCTGTCGAGCATCTCTCGGCCCCGATCATCGTAACCATAGCCTGCGCTTCCCGCCAGATCGATTTGCGAGGCTCCCTCATCCGCAAACGCTTGAATCACGCGAATGCTGTTTTTACGAACCGTCTCGGCAATATTTCGCCACCTCGGTTCAATGGATGCCAAAATTGCTTCGTTGATCATCAGGGCATCGCCCCTTTCTCGGTGCTGACCACCATGGGGACTAGACCAAGACGCGCACGCTAACCACCCTCTTAACGCCCGTCTAGCCCGGTCCAGCGCGATCAATGCCGCCAATCTAACCCAAAGTGCCGTCGACCTAATATATCTTACCCATAGGCGCCTAGCAAGCCGTTAATGGACCAGGCCTTCGGCATTTCGGTTCGATGGATCGATGGCGGTCATAGGGCGGATGCCTTCACTCGCAATGATAGCCCCTCAGGCCTCAAAATGTTTGGCGAATTGGTCAGTCATTAGCCCATAGGCGGAGATTTCCTTATTCTTCGGTTTCCCATACCGCGAACAGTCGTTGCTTAAGTTCCCGAAATCCTCGCCGGGTCACCGCTGACAGGGGCAGCACCGGATGGTCTGCAAAGTGTTGACGCCGCATTCCCAGGTTTGTGGGATGCATGTCGGCCTTATTGTCGACAATGATCGTCGGAGCCACCCGGCTGGCCAACTCTACCAGTGCGTCATCGAACGATGCTAAATCGTCCAGTTCGCCGGTGACCACCACTAAGATGGCCTGGGCTCGCAACAACTCCTCCAGTCCTCGACCGATCGCTTGCCGGACGGCAGCCTCTTCTGCCACCCCATCCAGGATGCCGGGAGTATCGACTAAAATCATCCCCCGATGGGGAAATTTAGACGAAGTCAAGCCTGCGCTCAGCGCAGCCAGGTGTTTGTGCGCCACATAGGACACGCATTCCCGCCGTGCTTGCTCCAACGAAATTCTAGCCGAATTCGGGTCTTCACGCGTAATTTCGGTGGCCCCTAGATATGCGGCAAAATTTATCAACAATAAGGTCTTGCCCACATTGGGGCGTCCCACTAAAACGACCCGCAAGAGCATCCCTCCTACCGTGGCAACGGTTGAAAGTCAGACCAGCGCAATTCCATCAGTTGAGCCCGCGACGGTTCCTTGACCGAGCGCACGAGCCTTAAGGCTTGTCGTCGCATCGCAGATTCAATCAAATTACGAGCCATCCGAGCATTGCCCGCATACGGGTGCAAAGCGCCGTCTATTTTCTCGAAATAATGAACTAATTCCAACTCCACTTCGGCGGACAACTGGTATTGGCGCTCAGTCACCATATGGCGTATAATCGCCACCAACTCATGCGGCGAATAATTCGGAAAGTCAAAAATCGAGCTGAACCGCGATCTTAGTCCCGGATTGATTTCAATAAAAGCGTTCATCTCCTGGGGATATCCGGCTAAAATCAGGATGAATTGATCTTTTTGATCCTCCATAGCCTTCACTAACGTATCGATCGCCTCTTTGCCAAAATCTTTCGCCCCCCCGCGCGCCAAGGAATACGCCTCATCGACGAATAGAATTCCCCCCAATGCCCGACGAATGGCTTCTCGGGTCTTCTGAGCTGTGTGCCCAATATATTCGCCGACTAAATCGGCGCGCTCGACTTCGACCAAATGCCCTTGACTCAAGACCTCACTGGCATGAAAAATCTTGCCGAGAATGCGAGCGACGGTGGTTTTCCCCGTGCCCGGCGGCCCCTTAAACACCATATGCATCATGTGTGCCTCAGATTTGAGTCCGAGATCCTGACGACGCCGTTGAATCTCGACGAAGGCTTGAATTTCTCGGACCATGGCCTTAATCAACGGCAACCCCACCAACGCATCTAATTCTTCTAAGCCGTTGGCCGCGAAACGCGGGCGTATGACGGTTGGCAACTCACTTTCAGGCGCTGGCTGGGGATCGACGAAGTGTTCTAGGTAGCGAACCGCGGCTCGGCCGCCGATGCGTCCCCCCTCCAGCCAGTACAGAACCTCTTGCCTAGTTCGAGGCGCCCGAACGGCCTCTTCATTCCTTGTCACTTTAGCCACCAGTTAATCCTCCCGGTCCGCAACGGCCAAACCCACAGGGTGCGATTTCCCTATATCACCGAGTCGTGCCAGTACAGTATACGATCGGCGGCAAGCGCTGCTGCCTGTACCTGGTTGCTGGTTAAATTGAAACCTCGCCCATTTCAGGCAAGCTTTGGAAATGGTTGCATATCTATGGAATGTTATTAACTAAGCGGGAGGCAATGCGATGAGTCAGAGCAATCATCCTTGGATCAAAGGCTGCACTACGGGTGTGCGTTCATTGGGGGTCTTGTCGGGACTGTTTATCGTCGGATTGAGCCACGCCGTAAACACTGAGCCGTCCACCCCATCCTTGCCCGGTGTCACCGACCATTTGCACGCTCAGTCGAATCGAGTGATCAAACCCACGCGGCTTAAACCGCGCCCGGCCAAGACCACGCTTAGGATGGATGCTGCACCTATGCTCTATCCTATTGCCTGGGGGGATACCCTCTTGGCGATTAGTGCCAAGTTCCATATCAGTATTGCTCAGCTGATGCGTGCCAACCACCTTACCAACGACGTGATTTATGCAAATACCACACTCCTCATCCCAGGAATTTACACCACGACTACCCCGGACACCCTGGCTAGCGTAGCTCGACAGTTTCACGTCACTACGGCCGCCATCCAAGCACTCAACCCCAACGCCCAAAACCCCTTGGTCGTCGGCGAACCGTTGGCCATTCCCTATCACCTAGCCCTGCCCAAAAATGTCCTCTTAACGTCGGCGTATGCGCGAAACCGATTAACGGTAGGATCGGATCCTCCCTCAGCGCGAGCAGCGGCAACCCGAGAGCGCCCGCGGCTTGGGGCTGACAGCATCCGGCTTTTGGCGCACTTAGTGCAAGCCGAAGCGGGCAATCAATCGTTTTTGGGTCAAGTGGCGGTGGCTGCAGTGGTCCTTAACCGACTCGGGGCACCGGGATTTCCGAAAAGCTTGGCCGGGGTGATTGAGCAACCGGGACAGTTTCAGTGTGTAGCCAACGGCACAATCTACCAGCCCCCCAGCCAACGGGCTTGGCTGGCGGCCAAATCTGCTGCCTCGGGCTGGGATCCAACCGATGGGGCGCTCTATTACTACAATCCCAACTTGACCGCAAACCAATGGATACGGACTCAGCCCGTCGTTACCCAAATTGGTCAACAAATTTTCGCCCGTTAACGACTTGCCGACCATTGACGCACACTGCGTTCGATGGCGACCACCGCCTTCGATTCGCCGTAGGTCGCCAAGTCCAGCCAATGAGCATCCGTCTCGGAACGAAACCAAGTCATCTGCCGTTTGGCTAGTTGTTCACTATGGCGTACAATCAAGCGCTCTAGTTCGTCGTCGGACAGTCGGCCATAGTACCAATCCACAGTTTCCCGGTAGCCGATCGCAGTCATACTTTGCGCTGTCTTCGGTACGCTATGATCCAAAAGCAAATGGGCCACTTCCTGCCTCAGACCCTGATCCAACATGCTCCGCGTTCTCTCAGCAATCCGAGCATGGACTTGAGCCACAGGACGAAACACGACCCAATAGGACACTCGATAGGGGGAATCCCCGGGGCTTCGAGCCAAGCGCCTGCCCGACGCCCACCAGACCTCAAGGGCACGACTGATCCTACGCCGATCCGATAGAGCAATCTTGCGATAGCTTTCTGGGTCAACCATTCGCAACACGCGCCGAAGCGCCTCCCATCCATAGCGCTGCGCGATTTCGGCGATATGCGTGCGCATCTGGATCTGATCTATTTCTTCGGGGAATTCGTATCCGCGCACGACTGCCCGAATCCAAAGCCCGGTGCCGCCCACCAAAATGGGCACCGAACCCCGGCTGTGGACGTCCAAGATGGCCGCTCTAGCTAATTTTTGATACTCTGCCACCGTAAATCGGCTCGCAGGGTCGACCACATCCAGCAGATGATGGCGCACTCCATCCATTTCATCCGGCCGCACTTTGGCGCTTCCGATGTTGAGGCCGCGATAGACTTGGGCGGAGTCGCAAGAAATGATTTCGCCGTCAATGCGCTTGGCCAGCTCGATAGCCAGACGGCTCTTGCCTACGGCTGTCGGCCCGGCTATAACGACCAGGGTCGGCTTATCCTTTTCTTCCAAAACGTCGATCCACTTCTTCCATAGTAAAGTGCAGCAAAGTCGGACGCCCATGAGGACAGCTTCGAGGGTCGTCGCAGGCCGCCAACTGTCGAAACAATTCCAGCATTTCCTCTCTGCTTAACTGTCGATAGGCTTTAATCGCCGTTTTACAAGCGGCCATGGCGGCTGCGTCCATGACATAGGTCCACGGATGCTGCCCCTGATGGTCGGAAAACCCGGTGAGAATCGTAACCAACGCTTCTTCACTCAGCTCGGCCTCGTTGAGAGCCCGCGGCACCGCGCGCACGATGATGGACCGAGATGACAAGCTCGTCCAGTCAAAGCCAGCGCTTTCGAGCACGCCGCGCCGCTGATCAAGCACTCCTTGGACTTCAGGGGGCACGGTCAAACTTAACGGCATAAGCAACAGTTGACTCACCGTCGCCTGTTCAAACTCCCGTTGAAACTTTTCAAAATAGACCCGTTCATGCGCGGCATGTTGGTCAATCAAATATAATCCGCGTTCTCCTTCAGCGACAATATACTTCTGCGCCCATTGGCCAAGAGGATTTAGACTAGCCACCTCGCTCGAAAGAACGGGCACAGGCGGCTTATCCGCGCGCTGGTCGGAGGCATACGTGGCGGTCTCGGGGAATTCCAAGGCCTGGCTGACCTGCTGGGACGGTGCCTTGGCCAAGGCGGGCCCTTCACCCAGCCAAAACGCGGTCGATCCCGAGCGGGCAGCGAGGGTCTCCCGAACCGCGCGATGAACCAGCGCAGCCACTTTACGTTCGTCATCCATGCGCACTTCTGATTTTTGCGGATGCACGTTCGGGTCTAGACGGTCTCCGGGCAGCATCACCCGAATTGCGGCCACGGGAAATCGCCGTTCGGCCAACTGCGGACGATACGCTTCTTCGAGTGCAGCGCGCAGCGCCCAGTTATGAATCACTCGCCCGTTGACCACGATAGTCTCAGCATTCCTTGCTGAACGCGAAAATTCGGGAGGCGCCACCGTACCACGAACACTCACCAAGCCATCGGTGCTTTCAAAATTGACCGGCAAAGACGCTGCTGCCACCTCCCGCCCGTAGGCAGCCAAAAACACGTCCAAGGCTTCGCCACGGCCAGGAACGTCGAACAAGACGCGTTCTGGCGTGGTTAAGCGAAAGGCGACATGGGGATAGGCAAGGGCCAAGGCCGTCACCAGCTGTTGAATCTGGAACAACTCCGCGGCGTCCGTTTTCAAGTGTTTGAGCCGCGCTGGCACCGAGTAAAACAAATCCTCCACTTCCACCGTCGTTCCCGCGTGGGACGCACAGGCGGTCAACTGGGGCTCGCTGTTCCCGCCGATGCTCAGCCTAAATCCCGACGAAGACGCCGCCGGGCGCGAGGTAATGACCATTCGGCTCACCGCTGAAATCGCGGCCAGCGCCTCTCCGCGAAATCCTAAAGTCAAACTATGACTGAGATCGTCTAAATGCGTGAGTTTTGAGGTGGCATGGCGCGTCACCGCCAGCGCCAAATCCTCTTGGTCCATGCCCACGCCGTCATCCTTAACCCGGATTCCTGCCTTGCCTCCACCGCTGACATAAAGTTCGACGAGCTTGGCATCGGCGTCGAGACTGTTTTCCACAAGTTCTTTGACTACGGAACTGGGGCGTTCCACCACTTCTCCGGCAGCAATTTGGTCTCTCACCGAAGGCGCCAAAATTCTGATCGCCCCCATTGTCTTCACCCCCTTTCATCGATCCATACCAATCCTACGGAGCTGCTGCCTTGGTTCGCGCGACGCTTCTAGGTCTTAGGCTCCCGTCCCTCGAGGCGGCGGTCCTGCCGGGTGCCCATCACCGCTACGGGTGTCAGGATTGGCCTGTACCTTCCATTCCCAAAGCCATTCCCAGGCCTGACGTGGACTCAGATCGTCCAGGTCTAATCGGTTAAGTGCTCGCAACATTTCCGATGCCACCGGATTGGGCGCCATTAAACTTAACTGCTCCACCGTAGGCGCCTTGGGATTGGCCGCCTCCCATCGCGTCAGAGCCCTTTGCGCTCTCTCTAACACCGTGCGAGGCAGGCCAGCCAGGCGCGCCACGTCAATTCCATAGGACCGGTCGGAGCATCCAGGAATCACCCGATGGCTGAAGACCAAATCCCGATTGGCGTGTAGGACCACTTCTACGGTCCAATTCTGCACGGTCTGACGGCGCTCGGCCAGTTCCGTCAATTCGTGATAATGGGTGGCAAACAGCGTAAATGGGCCTTCGCTCTCGGCCAGATATTCGACCACCGCAGTGGCAATGGCCAAGCCATCATAGGTCGACGTACCGCGACCCAATTCATCCAACAAAACCAAACTGTGCCGGGTCGCGCGCCGCAAAATCAAGGCGACATCTTCCAACTCCGCCATAAATGTACTCTGCCCTCGAAAGAGATGATCTCCGGCGCCAATACGGGTATAAATTCCATCCGCGAGTCCCACCCGGGCGGTGTCCGCCGGCAACGCCATGCCCATGTGCGCTAACCATACGCCAAGCGCCACCGCACGCATAAACGTTGATTTTCCACCCATATTGGGTCCCGTAATCACCATCATCCGTTTGGTCGGGTCGGGAGCAAAGTCCGTGGGCACATAATTGTCGATCACGGTCTCCAAAACCGGATGGCGCAACCCTTGAAACGATGGCACGACCCCGTCTTCGCCCCACTCAGGCCAGACCCAGCGGCGTTCCATAGCCACCCGAGCCAACGCGGTTACCACATCCACCTCAGCCAAGTATTCTGCTGCCCGATTGAGCTCCGAGGACAAAGTCGTCACTTGGTCCAACAGCGCAGAAATCTTTTCCTGTTCGAGGGCTAAAGCTCGTTCCTCAGCGCTAAGAATTTCTGCTTCCATGGCCAATAAGCTATCCGACGTATATCGCTCGCTTTTGGTCATGGTCTGTCGTTTTCGCCAATCATCGGGAACCTTGTCGACCTGGCTTCTAGTCACTTCCAAGTAATATCCGAAAGTTCGATGATATCCCACCTTCAGGGTGCGAATCCCGGAGCGCTCACGCTCTCGTTGCTCCAGATCAGCGAGCGCTAACCGTTGATTTTCCGCCAACTGCCGCGCTCGGTCCAGCGCCGGTTCCACTCCGGTTAAAAACAGACCTCCGCCGTCCCAGCGCGGTGGTGCCGGTTCGGCTAGTTCCGCTAGCGCCTGTTCCAAGGTTCTAAGGCTCGGATTGTCGGGCAACACCTCGTCGCCTAATTCCGAGGCTATTTGCCGTATCTGTTGATACGCACCCAGAGCGACTCGAATCGCAATGAGATCTCGGGGAAACCCCAGACCTAGACTCAAACGCGCAATTCTGCGGCCCATATCGCCGACTCCACCCAAGCGCTCGATGACTTCGGCAGCGGGCAAGGAGGCTAATTGCCAACGTTGAATTCGGTGACCGCGCTTTCTTATAGCCGCTTCATCGCTCAGCGGTCGCGTCGTCCACCAGTACAATCGCCGAGCTCCCATCGGCGTTCGGGTCCGGTTTAGCACGCCATAGAGGTCCGGTCCAGCGTCAGCCACCACATCCAGGCTGGCCAAGGCATGAGGGCTGAGTCGAAGCCCACCCTTTGGTTCGACGACGTGAACGGCACTCCAGTGTTGGATGCGACGTTTCTGACTGAAGTCCAGGTAACGAAGCAGCACCGCCAGAGCTTTTTGCCACCGAACCTCTCCTTCCAGTCCCCAACTACTCAGACTCGCCGTGCCCAGACGCTCCGCCAAATCTCGTTCCAAAGCGACTCCCGCTTTAAGGCCACGAAACCATTGCTCTCCTTCAATCCTTCGCCCGACACCTTTCATGCCTTCGATGGACCAATTGCTGAGCAACTCATCAGGTTGCCAATAATCCCACTCCTCTACGACCCTTTCCTCAGCAAATCCTTCGGCTCCGGTCACAAACAAAACCCCAGTGGCCAGTTCGGCCACCGCCAATGCCCACCCTCGCCCATCACGATATAGCACCGCAAACCTGGGAACGACCGGTGAATCCTCGGCCACGAACGTACCCGGCGAAAATGTGCGCACGACTTGGCGATCGACCAACCCTTTAGCGTGGCGCGGGTCTTCCATCTGCTCGGCCAAAGCCACACTCATCCCCGCCCGCATGAGTTTCGCTACATAGACCATGAGCGCATGGTGAGGCACGCCGCACATGGGGATGATCCCATCACGAGTGGTTAATTGCACATCCAACAGCGGAGCCGCAATCCGTGCGTCCTCATCGAACAGTTCGTAAAAATCTCCCAAGCGAAACATCAACAAGGCATCCGGATGGTCGGCTTTCAATCGTTGGTATTGCTCCATCATTGGAGTGGTCGGCCCGATGCCGCGGCTCAATTCACTACCCGCCATGAGATCTCCTACACCACCTAAGTATTCTGGAATCGATTGAACCTCTTGCTGTGATCTTCTCAGCCCGATGAACATCGGTCAAGCGGTCATGTCACAGCGCCCATGGCCGTCCTCTGCCTAAGCTGGCAGCCAGCCAAATGCCTTCCAGCAGCCCGTAATTTGACCACGCCAACTGCTTCACGTGGTAGTGGTTGCAAATCGCATACAAGATATCAAGCCCTGGAACCACCAGCGTCAGTCGATCCTGAGAGATCCCCTGAGCCTGAAGCCAGGCAAGCCCTCTTTCGGCGACAATCGTTCGCAATCGCTTTAATTCACTCAAGAAGATGGGCTGCATCACCTCTCGGTGGAGCAGGACACGCCTTGGCTGCCCTGCCCCACCGACCACAATTGCCCGATCGCTAGACCCGAGCCTCGGCCACCTTGTTGCCTCCAGCACCGGTCGGTGTACGCCTATCGGCAAAGAATGACTATCGCGGGAGTCACTAATCTCCGTGCTGCCTCCGCCAATATCAATCAAAAGTCCAATATCCGTCCGAGTGCTGGATAAAATTGCCATTCGGGTCACTTGCCCTTCTTCAGCTCCGGTTAACTCCCACACAGGAAGGCTCAGAGACCGGGCCCACTCCGGGTTTTCACGAAAAACCTGTCCCCCGGCCATCAACAGACGGTCGGGACGGGGATTGAAGGCGCTAAGCCAATCACTCACCGTCTTGAGCAAAACGGCTGGAGCATCGGGACGCGCAATCAAATGCACGACCACCGTTTCGCGAATACTGGGTCGATCCAGATCTTCTGCCACCAAATAAGAGAGTGTCGTCGATCCAATTTTCAGGGCGCCAACGTTCATTTCACTCGGTTCCTCCGTGAAAAGTGAGACCTAAAAGGTGTTTCCCATTCCCCCGCCCATTCAACAACCCGAAGGTCACACTCCGTCCCAAGACGTTCGCACAGGGTCGCTTCCGGCGCCGGCGCAACCGGTGGAGGACCATGGCACAAAAGCGGTCCACCAAGCCTAACGACCCATGATACCGTCCAGTTCAGTCGACAGGGGAGATGAGACCGCCCGGTCTCGGACCAATGAGACCGATCCAGAGCCACTCGTGCGGCCCCAGGCAGCGAACAACCGGGTCATCAGCCACTGAGGCAGACGATAGATTAGCCGCTAACCGTCTTGCTTGATGCTCCGATGGGGACGGGATCCACCACGATTAACCCCTACGCCCCGACCCTGAGCATGCCTCGTCAACGGCGAATCAACGCCTCCAGCACCGCTTGAGTCGAACGCACGCGACCGATTCGGGGGAAAATCCTGGTCATGGCAAAAACATGATCCTCTTCGCTCCTCGCAGAACACGCATCTTCCACAAAGATTTGCTGATACCCCCGTTCGTAGGCATCACGAGCCGTACTTTCGACCCCATAGTTTGTGGAAATGCCACAAAGCACGATACTGTCCTTGCCCCGTCGTCGCAACTCAAGGTCGAGATCGGTGCCATAAAACGCTCCCCATTGCCGCTTGCGAATGACCACGTCTTCTGGTTGCGGGCCCAACTCTGGCACTATCGTATCCCACCCCTCGGGAAGAGAAGGCCACTTCGCCGCCTCATCGGTAATCGGGCGCAAGCTATCTTTTCCATCCGGGGATGGACCCACATGAACCAAAACCACCAGCCCGCCCGAGGCACGAAAGCCCAGAGCCATCTGAGCCGCATGCGACACCACGACGGGGGCCGGGTGTGGTGAGGCGGGCATGCCAACGATGCCCTGTTGTAAGTCCACAATAATCAGTGCCGTTCGTTCCAGATTAAACAAGCTTTTATCAGACATTTTCCTTCTCCTTCTGGTGTCCTGAAGCACAATCCAGGTTCTTCCGTTCTTACTATAGTACCATCCCTTGTCTGCCGGGGCCTAAAAATCCCTACAATGATTCATGCCTTCGGTCGTAGCGCCGCGCACGACATGATGTCGATAGGTTTGGCTTGAACTGTTAGAATGCGGACTTAGCCCAAGAGGCTAAGATTCCAGATGCCTATGGATGGGACCGAGGCCATCCGCAGCCGACGGTTCACGCCGAGTCTTGGGCGGCCTGAGTGCGACGGCCAGGAAATCTCCGACAAAGAGATCCTCCTGCCTCCCCATTGCCGGGGAAGCTGTCATTTTCGACCAGCACCCGGGATGGGAAGCATTTCGGGCGTTTCTCTTAGCCAATCCCGCGGCCTCGGCCCGTTTTCGTCTTCGCGGTCAGCGTGTATCGCCGGCCAGCCCGCTCATGAAGAACAGATAAGAAATCAGATCCGAGCGATATTTGCTCGCTTCTCCTGCTACAATCAAGAAGGCGTAGCTCACATCCAATCCAAAGACAATGGCGAGGCGATAAGTATGCATGTGTTGACCGAAACAATTATCGGCATGGGAGTATTCGGTGTGTTCATTGGCATGCTCCTCGAAAGCGCTTACATTCCTATCCCCTCAGAAGTCATCCTCCCTTACGCTGGCTACCTCGTCTATTTAGGCCATGCCTCATTTCTCACGGCCGGATTGGCGGGTCTCGGAGGGAGTCTTCTGGGAGCGTTTATTTCTTATGAGATTGCCCTTTATGGAGGACGGCCATTGGTGGAACGCTATGGCCGCTATATTTTCATTCGCCGCCATGACTTGGACAAAGCAGATCTCTGGTTTCAGCGTCACGGCGACGCCGCCGTATTTATCGGCCGTCTTTTGCCCGGGGTCCGCACCTTCATCTCGCTGCCAGCCGGGGTGGCGAGCATGCCCATCGGCCGATTCTTGATATTTTCGCTGTTAGGAGCCATCCCTTGGACCGTCCTTTTTATGGCGGTAGGATACGAACTCGGCAGAAATTGGAAGCACGTCAGCGGGCAAAGCCATCTTTTCGCCGCCATCGCGGTTTTGCTCTTGATCGTTTGGCTGGCCATCCTGGTCTATCGTCGGAGACGATCACAAAATACTCCCCGGCCATGAGCCAAGGTACCGCCCAGATCCACGACAGGTGGTGGGCAGGGAGGTTCCCATGCAATCCTGCCCACAAATCATTCAATCCCACCGCGCCCACCGTCAGTGAAGACAACCTGTCAAGCATGAGCCTAGCTTGATGACCAACGCTTACGGACAAGAGAGCGCCAATGGCCATGCCAAAGCCGAGCGCAATCCATAATCCGGTGCCAAAGCCGAGGCCAATGACTTCACCGATCGTCTCGATAAAGTCTGACCAGCCCACCGCCGACCGTTGTTTAAGCGCCCGCCAAGCGGACATGGCTAAGAACAAACCGCAAGCGATCCACCACGTGGCGACGGTGTGAGCGGATACCGTCGCCCGGTCTAAGAACCACACCAGACCTAGACCACTCAGGGTAGCGAAAACCCATATTCCCAGATTTGCGCGAGCACTGGACGCCGTCTTAAACCCCAACCAGATCCCACTGGCCAAAATCCAATTGCCGAGGGTCACCCGAGACACTCCTCCGAAGTACCACGCCTATCCATTTTTTGGCATCGTCTCCCAGAATCGAGGATCTTCGTCCCCCAATTGCCAGAGCGCCACGCCCGCCAAATGGTAAGACTCGGCCAGATCCACTCGAGCTTTAGCCGAACGATCTCCCATGTACCAGACCACGTGCGACACTCCCCCCGTGGTATAAGTGAAGGTGTTTTGCGAATTCCCCCGGTCATAGCGCGGTTGCACGCCGTGTGCCTTGGCCAAAGCCTCTGCCGCAATATCGGTCACCGTCGCCGCCGGCCCCGGTTTGCCGTTGTTCATCCAATCGTAACCGTACATGCCGACCGCCAAGACCACTTTATGGGCCGGGATCTGTTTCAGCGCGGCCACCACATTGGATTTTACCCAACTGTAGGGTGCCACCGGACCTGACGGTCCGCCACTATAATGATGGTCATAGGCCATGATCACCAAATAATTGGCATTACCCGCCAGTTGAGGATAATCGTCGGCTCCGTTGACCGAAGCCGGCAATCCCACCAAAGGGAACACCGAAACCGCCAAGACTTTTTTCAACGGCTGCAACTGCGTTTTTAGGTCTGCCACAAACTTGGTCAGGTCCGCTCGACTCGACGGATTCAAGAGTTCAAAATCCAGATTAATCCCATCTAAATGATATTTCTCCACCGCCGCCTTTATGTTTCTTGCTGCCGCTTGGCGAGTACTAGCCTGCCATAGCACACTGGTCGATCCCCCGGCATTGATAAATAACGGAACCACTAACCGATGGTGAGCGTGCGCCAATGTGACCAATGCTGGTGCGAATCCGGTGTTAACCACGGTGCCGGTAGGCGTCACCGAAAACCATAACGGCGATACCGTGCTAACTTGAGACCAATGCGCGGAAAATGAGGTCATGGAGGTGGGACTAGACCCACCTGGTGACGCGTTCTCGTAAAATCCAACCACTTGAAATGGAACCGAGGCCTGACCGGGTGCGGGTATATTCTTCCGGTTGGCCAGCACGACAATGGCCATCACCACCACGACTAAACCTGCGCCTAGGCTGTACCACAGCGTGCGATTTTTATACCAATCTACACGGTTCACGCCCCTGCCTCCCTTGTGCTGTTAGGAAGCATAGTATGAACCGCGGCTGAAGAACCCATACAAATCTTCTAATTTAGGCCCTCGGGACTCTCCTCATTGGGGGCACGAGTGCGTCTTCGCCGCCGACGACGGGAGGACTCCAATTGTTGCATCATTAAGCGGTATCTCTGTTCGCGGATAACCACCACATCCATCAGTACTCGCCGACTATGGCGAAGATCTACCATTTTTTTCTTTATATCCGATAGTTCGGCCTCAAGCCGACGAATCTCGGACTCCTGGTCGTAGGTCACTTTGGCTTTCACCTATGCTCACCTTCCCTATCCATTTGCCACACTTAGTATACCGTCAAGATTGCCAATTTATTCCTCCCCCGCGCCACAATGGTCCACCCGGCGTTATATCTCGGGAGAGCACCAACCAATTGCCGCTGCCCCTTTGGGCCTAAAGACCCTGGCTAGCCCGATTCCACCCTCGGGTTATCCTGTTAGATCGCACCGGGAACGCTTTTCGCCGCATTCTAAAAGGGCTTGGCCCAGCCTCCCCATCACACAAAGAGGCAGAATGGGACCAAAAGACTTCCCAAACTGCCTCGACGCCAATCGATTGATGGATCACTGACCGCTATAACGTGCTTAAGCATATTTACACAGACCCATGCAGAAATCTCCTAGATCTGCACATTCCTGAACACGTCTGGAATTGTTCGCTCTTTCGGAGGCCGCAGTGTTGCTCCTAGCCGTCTCCGGCATCCTCCCTCCGCAGGGTCGGAACCGCCACCTCGAAAGTCCTGCCGGTAGCCGTGGCCGTTCCCGTCATCGCAAAGCCCCCAGGCGGCTTTGCTCGGGTACTCAGTTTCCTTCCGGCGACAGGGGGGATTCGGCCCCCAACCGCCACCTTCTTGCCTGTCCCGTTCCCTTGCGGGTAAAGCGGGCCCCGACGCTGGTACTCCGTGCGATGCACGGCGGATTTCCCAGCGGCGTTTCCCCTTAGCCGGTCACGCAGTCCGGTAGCTGGCTTGCTCCGGCGGGGAACATCCCCGCCACGCAATCAGGTAAATTATACCCCTTATGATGCGATGTACATAGCTATCATGTGATTTGTTTTAGCAGTTATTTACCCCGCCATCCCTTACCTCTTCCCCAATCGCTCACGCTTTACGGGTTTAGCGAGATAATTCGCTGGCCGACGAAGCCACGGCCTAGGAGCCTGTCCACAAATCCAAATCCAAGCCATCATAACCACAACATATATGTATATTAACTGAATATAGACCATAGAGGTTGCAGTCTGTGCCATTATTGGTCGAATAAATGGACAAGCTCCTAGGAGCTTGTCCATTTATTGCCGTCTTTCCAGTCTATTCCTCAACATCTGTGGTTATGATTTGTTCGCAATACGTATATGTTGTGTTGATCCGGGAGGAAACTCG
>JAMCVM010000006.1 GCA_023475835.1 Bacillota bacterium
AATTAGGGAAACTCGTCAAACAGCCCGGAGATGATAGATATGTTGTGCGTATTTCCTGCGGTGCCAACAGTCAATAGCAGTAATATCCATGTTTTATCATTGCCTAGTCAATTAGTAATACCAGAAAGGGCCAAACGCCACAAATGTCTTGTGGTGTCCACAGGGGGTCCGTGCCGAATGGGCCCTATTTCAAAAAATTACCCGACTCTTAGGGCCGGTTTCTCTAAAAAACCCGGGGTTTACCGAATATGTATCCCAACGTGATTTCGTCTTCACTAGACTTCAACCCTTCATGATGCCGAAGGGTTCGATTTAATCGATTCCATTGATATAAGTGATTCCCTTCTTAGTGATTGTATTCGACGCCAATTGTGAACCCTTCGGTTTTGTGGAAAGTATTCCTTCAAAGTGATGTATTGGCACTGTTGGTATAGAAGTATAACGTAAAGAGGAATGAATACCGGGACTACAACATCTTCTCAGACTGAGGAGGAAACGCTCCGCCCTCCCTAAAAACATAGACCATGTGGGGCGTTAACGGGGGCGAAAACGCGGTAAGCATAATGTCGTCATCGGAAGCCCGGTACTCGTGTGGTAAGCAATCGCCAGATGAAGAGTTTAGGGCTCTAGCCCCGAAGAATGAGAAGATGCCCTCAGTCTCCATCCGGTGGTCGGAACCAAACGGCCTGCTCGGCGTTATACCTAGCGAGATGACAATACACGAGTCGTTGCGAAGAGGACATTCTATGCGATATCCGTTGGGTAATCCCATCAAACGTCGGGCTGCACTCGTTCTTATAACCCGGGCCAGTACGCTCTTGTTCGCCCTGCCTGCCACGACGCAGGCGGCCAGTCCGTCGACGGCTCAAGGCACTGGTCCTCGCCAGATGAAGAGCGCTGGCACCCTCTAGCGCGGTGATTCCCTGCTCTCGCCTCGACTATGAAGCCGTTGAGGTGAACTATTCGGGAAGTGGGGGCGCTTGATGTGGTAAGATCGTAAAAGTTTCGGAGGTGTTTTGTGATGAATCGACCCAAGAATGATCGGGGATCGATGAGGAAACCCACCTGGGCGTCGACCGTACTTTGGGTGGTGCTTTTGGTTGTGGTAGGCGTTTCTTTGTCGATTCTGCTCGACGCACACTCAAAACTGGCTCACCATCTCCCCAAAGAGTGGATCGATCTCATTAGGGCCGGGGTGGTTTTGGTGGTCGGGGCGAGTATCTCTCGATTGCTAGAGCGGCGTCTATTTGGACTGTCCATTGATAAATTAGGGCCTCAACACGCCACGGCGCTGCGTTATTTTAGTAGACTGTTACTTTTTGTCGTGGTTTCCGTATCGGTCCTGACTGCATTTGGCGCGGGCCTGCCTAGTTTGATTTTTGGTGGGACGTTTCTGACCGTGGTCATTGGATTGGCAGGTCAAACCATCTTTTCTAACATCATTGGAGGGCTGTGGCTCATATTCTTTCGGCCCTTCCACATTGGTAACACCATTGGTGTGGTGACGTGGCAATATCCGGTATTGATGCCCTCGTTTCCTCATGAGGCGGTTCGCCCCATCTATATTGGCCGGGTGTTGGATATCAACTTAATGTATACAGAAATCCTGAATCAAGATGGATATCCGCAACTGATTCCGAACGGGATTTTGACCCAATCTTTTATTGAAAATCGGTCTAACGTTGGCGTGCGGCGAGTTCGAATGCGTTTCGATATGCCCTACGAGATTAAGTCCTCGATATTCACTCCGCGTCTTCGTGAGGCCTTGACCTCCGAATTTCCAGGCGCTTTGGATACGGCCGCCGAGGTATTTGTGGAGGATATATATCCAACGGCATACTCTGTAGTGGTATGCGTGTATTCTGCTGACAAGGAAGACGTAGTTCGTGACCAGGTGCTCGGCATAGCCATTGACCTAGGTGATGAGCTTCGAGATGGGCAGCAAAAATCGTTTGGTGAGTCATGACGACTGAGATAGCGGGGGATGAGTCACCACAGGCTGGGTTTATACCGGAGCGGATACGCGATGTTTAGAAAATGTGCTGGTCAGGCGTCATAGCTAATGATGGAACTTGGTTCGGCTCATCTGCCAAGTTTTATCTTGGCTGCGGTTCAGACAACATTCGGCCAAAAACCCGGTGATTATCGTGGGGTAATCGCAACGCCAACCAGGTAGGGCACACGCGCCTCGGCACCCGTTAGCACCGCGCAGCAGAACCATCGGGAAACGCCTCACAAGTCTCGTCCGGGCTTTAAAATGCGGTGATACACCCACCGAAGGAACTACCACCACGTCAAGCCTTGCCACGCACGCTGTTCCAGGAAAAGCGCATGATTTGACTCGCCCTATGGGCCATTTGGCAAAATTGTAAGGAGACCATGTCTAAGGAACCCATGGTCTCGGTGCGGGGACGGTCGGTCGGCGTAATAAGCCTTACCATAAGCGGCCTCCGCGCAGTCAGTTCCCCTGATAGGCGGTAATCCCGACAAGATCCAGGCCCAAAACATGCATAAACGAAGGACGCAGGTGCCCATTGCGAATGACAGTAGACGGTAAGGTCGACCGGGTTGTTTCACGACCCCTTTTAGGGCGGAAGAATCAGCGCTCTTCACGACCTTGGCCCACACCGCAACTCGATTTAAAAGAGCTGGGGGTCGCCGCGGAGTGGTAGTGGAAGGCCACTCAGGTGGACCGTTAAACGGGATGTCGGACCTCGACCAAAACCAAACGTTGATGGCGTCGAAAGATCATGCGTTCGCCCGAATCAGGACCATATGGCGTCGATGGGTCAGAGACCGGGTTGGTGTCATGAAGTGCTTCGCCGCCAATGTTGGTCGCTCTCGGCATTGATCCGGTGAGTAAAGACACAGTCCATGATTTTCCTTCGCCTTAGGACGGACTGATTTAAACTTGAACTAAACTACGCATCGGCCATTTAGCGTGGGACTGGGTTGCTCGTCGTGTTGATGTTTTGCTTGCGTCTTTGCTGTGAGCGGGCCCATGGACAAAACCTTGTACGGTAATTGGGTAGAGGTCGAAGGAGATTCGACTGGGGGATTGCCCAAAGCCCATTTACGACGCCGTCATGGGCTCTGGCAACTGCCGTATATCGGAGATCTTAGCTGCATGGGGGCGCCAGCAGTTTCTTCGCCCACGAAAGTGGTGGACATCGAGGCGTCATCCGCGAAGCTAACGGAACGTTGGCCGAAGATGGCCGAAGCATCCATGGAGCAGGCATCGACACCCGCCTCGCCTGTTGGCGCTAACTGGTTTTTTATTACTTCTGCTGACTTTCGTGTCATCAGATAGCCGACTGATCAGGGACAGACGTAAAGCTGAGATCAGCCCAAGGGGCTGGGATTCGCTGGTTGACGCACCACCAGTATTGCCAGCACTCGCCGTAAAGCTCGTCGCTGTACAGCTCACCAGAAAACCCACTGTCTACGCCAACCAGCGAATGCTGTGAGTACGCCGGGAAGGTTCTGCAACTAGCCGTAGATGCTCAGAAACAGGCCGGAAGTAATGACGACTGACTTAGCTAAACCAACGACAAAACGAGGTAGCCATAACAGCAGGTGATCTTGAAGAAAATAGGCTTATATCTCGGGAACATTCATGGGTATTACGACCGACCGACGCGGGCTGCGGTTCTGGCCTTGCAGCAGGCCAAAAAGATTACCGCTGACGGCGTCGTGGGCCCGGTGACCTTTCATCAACTAAGGTTGAGCAATGCGGTAGCCGCGCCGCTTCCGTTGGGCATCTCCTAGCCGCTCACTTCGTAAACGAGGGGAAGGTACTCTCGTTATTGAGGGGCGCCTGGCATGGATAGATAGATTCAGTGCTCCCTAGGCGCTTAGGAGTTTTACGGTCATCGGTTGGGGGCAAGCAAGATCCCGAGATTGCCTGCTGTGGGATCTTGCTTGATTAAAGAGTGCTGACTGATCTCGCTTACGAATCCTTTTCGTGCGCTTAGGTTTGGGTCAGCATATCCGCAACCCGAACTCCATCAGGGCTCTTGGCATTGGGACCCCAGTAAAAGACTACGGAGTGTTCGCGATGATCGTCCATAAGTGGCAGACAGGGGCCGAACGCGCGAGTGCCGTCGTCTTGTTCCCATTCGAGAGGGTCGGTGCGGTGGTGGTCAATGTTGACTCGGATGGTATAGGTCGCGGTACGATAACGATAGGTTAGGTCAAATCCGTCCCATGGTTCTGGAACACAAGGGTCAATGTAGAGGTCTCGTCCACGTAGTGTGACACCTAAGATATATTCTAAGCCTGCTTGGTACATCCAACCGGCGGAGCCCGTGTACCAGGACCACCCTGCGCGTCCGGGAAACGGGGCAGCGGTGTAAATGTCGGCCGACATTACATACGGTTCATTGCCGTACACACTGACCGCATCTAGGGTCTCGGTGTGGTTAATTGGGTTAAGGAGGGAAAACAGTTCAAAGGCCTTGTCGGTTCTTTTCAGCACGGCCCAGGCAATAATACTCCAGATCACCCCGTGGGTATACTGGCCTCCGTTTTCGCGAATGCCCGGGGGGTATCCTTGAATGTAACCTGGGCTCGGCAGGGTCCGGTCGAAGGCCGGGGTTAATAAGCGAGCCAGGCCGAGATCGCGGTCCACAAGATAGCGGTCAAAGGACTCCATTGCAAGCCGTTGGCGGGTCAGAGTAGTGCCGTGGGTGAGGACGGACCACGACTGGGCGATGGCATCAATTCGGCACTCACCATCGTCTTTAGAACCTAGCCAACGACCAGCGTCGGTGAAAGCGCGGCGGAACCAGGATCCATCCCAGGCGTACTGGTTGAGCGGTCGCCATAACTCATCGCGGCGGGTTTGCCATTGTTGGCGAAGGGTATCGGAAATCAGGTCGGTGTCCAACTGCAGGAACCGCTGATAGATGTCTAATAAGAACCATCCCAACCAGACGCTTTCACCCTGGCCGTTTTCGCCGATTCGGCTCATTCCGTCATTCCAGTCGCCGGTGCCAATGAGCGGAATTCCATGGACACCGAAACGAGCGGCATAGTCGATGGCGCGTAGGCAGTGGTCAAAAATCGTGCCTCGTTCTGGTCCAACGATGATGCTTTCAAAACGGTCTGACTCACCAGCTCTGAGTGTAGGGCTGGTGAGATAAGGCACTTCTTGGTGCAGCAGATCGATATGACCGGTTTGTTCGATATAGCGAGCAACCGCATATGGCAACCAGAGCAGATCATCAGAAATGCGCGTGCGAATCCCTTTTTGAATGTCGTCGTGCCACCAGTGCTGCACGTCTCCTTCGCGATACTGATGCGCGGCAGAACGCAAAATTTGCTTATAAGCGTAACTAGAATCGGTGTGCAACAGGGCGAGCGAATCCTGCAGTTGATCGCGAAATCCATAGGCACCGCCTGCCTGATAGAAGGCGGTGCGCGCATACATTCGACAGCCCAGCGTTTGATACAGGAGCCAGCCGTTCAGAAGAATATCCATCGTTCGGCTGGGCGTCTTGACCTGAATTTGGGACGTGGTCCTCTGCCACAAATCGCGGACGTCATCGAACGCGCTTGGATAGTCCGATGGCGAAGCATACCGCTCGATTAAACCAGTCGCTTCAGCCATCGAACGCGTACAGCCCAAGACGACCACGAGTCGTAATTCACCGTGTGCAGGCACCTCGACGATGGTTTGGATGGCGCCGCAGGCGCTGGAAAATACCCCCACGCGGTTCGACAGCCTGGGTGCGACTAAGGCATGGGGATGGGCTTCGGACCCCGTGACCCCAATGAACTCGGTGCGGTCTCCGGTATAGGAAAGTCCTAGCGAACGGACTCCCGTCGACAAGCCCGGTCGGCTGACGTGCAGGAAGGCTAGGGCATCGGGCAACGTGTCCTGGTGAGCATTGCGAGCGGTCAGGATTTCGGAACTGGGATCCCACTTGGTTTCGACAAAGGAGCTTTCATCGTGGAGATCCACGCCTAGTACCCAGGCAACGTAGGCGCTTACCGCAATGTTCCGGGGTCGGTCGCTGGCGTTTTTTAGGGCGACATGCATGAGCTTAACCGGATCCTGAGGGGGCACCGTGACTTCCAGGGTATGACTGATATCGCCATGGGAGTGCTCGAAACGGGTATAGCCAAAGCCATGGGTTACCCTAAAGGCACGGTCCAGGCTGGCTGGAGCGGGGGTGGCCGACCATATTTCGTGACTATCCATATCCGTGAGGTACACGACTTCGCTGATCCGATCACTGACCGGATCGTTACTCCAAGGCGTAAGTTTGAATTCTCTAGAGTTTCTCCACCACGTATAACCGGTTCCCAACTCGGTGATTAAACCACCGAATTCGGGATTGGCCAGTATGTTGCTCCAGGGTCGGGGCAGGGTGAGGGAGGGCGAGACGGTCATCGTATACGCCTTGCCCTGCTCGATAAAACCGCCATATCCATTGAAAAACTCGATGTTTTCTTGGCTAGCCATGGCTATGGCGTGGGAGCTTTGTCGTGGATTATGGTCGGTAGGATGAGGCAGGATTTGTGCCGATGCACGGGTGCGGGCTCCGAGTTGGGCGAGGAGACTCGGACCATTGGCGCTGAGCCAAACGCGAGCTAACGCCTTTAGCAAGGTTCTTTCCTCAGGAGAGAGGCTGGCACCGATGAGACTGGTGATTCGCTGGATGGGAGCGAGCCCCTGAGCAGCTAAATGATCCCTCAAGGAGATATCTAGAGGAACGTCATGCGCCGAGTCATCGATTATGACCAAGGTGAGATCGAGGTTGAGCGTTGTACAAAGATATTGGTGCTGACGGGCAATATCTACCAAAAATGCCATGTCCGCGCTATGGACAATCTCTACGACCGCTACGGGTGCTAGATCGCTGACGCCGAAACGCCACAGCGCCTTAGGCTTTAGCGAATTGCTCATCAGCGCGTTTTGACGTTCTTCCGTTAGAGGACAGGGAAGAAGAAGGCGCCCAGCCAGAACCTGGGCATCGATCGCCTCCTGACTGGACAGATGCAGGTGACGGAGATCAATTTGAGTTCGGATCCAGGCTAGGTGAAAGACTCGATCGGCCTGAGAGGAATCGCTCAGGCCATCGATGAGGGATAAGGCTTGGTCTTGGCTTTGAGCCACTCCCGTCACTACATACACGCAAGCACTCTCCCCGGCGCCTAATCGGAGGGTGCGGCGCAGGGTGAACGAGGGATTCACCACCGCGCCGACTCGGCCTGCTAAGGGCCCATCCAGCCCCTGGGGATTGGCGAGTGTACGCCCCCGGCCTACGAATGCGGCCCGGTCGGTATCGAACTCGCAATCCTCGGTACTGGCGCTATCGGTATACAGGGAGTAGACTCCCCAGATATCGGTTTCGTCGGGCGCATGGGGCCGACGGTGGGCCAGGAGACAGTGACGGACAGCATCATAGCTGGTTTGAATAAACAGCTTGCTAAACGCCGGATGCGCCCGGTCAGCGACCGCTGGCGCCAAGGAGAGGTCCTGAAACGCAGTAATCGCAAGCCTGCGTTCGATTCTGGAGGTATTGGTCAAACGAATTCGGCGAACTTCTGCGTCCAGTTCGGGATGGACGGTGACCTCAAGCGTCCATGATAGGTCGTGGCCTTTTCCTTCAAATATACTTTTCGCCAAGCGAAAGGTGGCCTCCACTTGACTGGGAAGGCCGCACGGAAATGGGGTCGCACTCCAGGTACGTGTGAGGGTGGCGTCATGGAGGTAAATCGCTAGACCGTCCTCGGAAGCTAGAGGATCTCCGTGCCAGCGATTCACGTCAATGGAGTTCCACCCGAGGCGGCTGTTCCCATTGTCGGATATTATTGAGGTCATGCGCCCATTGGACACGACATTGATTTCCGGGACGGCCAGAGGCGCCGTAAAATGACGCCCATCCTGGTCTTTCGGCCCTTCCAGGTCGGGTTGGTCGCGAACATCGATGGGCATAGCCAAAAGGGCAGCCTGTTCAGAAACGCGCTCTTGGAGCAAAAGTTCGGCGGCACGAACTTCTGGATCGTGATGGAAACGCTCGATTAGCCGATTGTGCAACAGTCGATTAGTAAGCGCTAAAAGACTCATAGCCTGGTGGTGCGCCATGAAACTTTGAATTATCTGGTAATGCGAGCCTTCGGGCATCCGTCTCGGCGTAAAGTCAAGAGCCTCAAAGAAGCCATACTGGCCAGTGGCTCCGAGCGCTTGGGATTGGCGCAAGGCGGCTCTGGCCGGCGCTGGGGCGAACGGCAACGCCAACATCGTGGCGTAGGGCGCAACCACTAGGTCTTGATCGAGGCCGCGGGCGAGTCCGAGACCGGGGACGCCGAATGCGTGATATTGGTAGTTAAGCTGATAATCGAAGGCAAAATATCCGCTTTCAGAAATGCCAAACGGGACTTTTCGGAACCCGGCATAAGCTTTTTGTTGGGCAATGACGGCGCGGTAACTGGAATCCCAAACCGTATGGCGATAGGTGCGAAAAAGCAAAGCTGGCAGAAGATATTCGAACATGGTCCCTGACCAGGAGACCAGCGTCTTCTGGCCGCCAGCGATAGTCATGGTGCGACCCAAAGTGAACCAGTGCGACACCGGAATCTGGCCAAGCGCAATGGCGATAAAGCTCGTTTGGCGCGCCTCCGAGGCCAGGAGATCGTAAAGGACGACCTCCTGCTGACCAGTGTCAACATTTGCCCCTAAGCTGAATAAGCGCGCGTCTGAGTCATAGAGGATGCGAAAATCTGCGGCCGCAATCCAGGTTTGAATATGGGCGAGCATCGTCGTTATGCGTTCCTGATCGTGTGCGGTTGGATGAACCCAGCGCCTAAGCGCTTGTCTGACCAAGATAAGATAAGTGATGAAGTTTCCTGAGTCGACGGTTGAGACATAACGCGGGGGCAAGGGAGTCAACGATCGGGTGTCGTACCAATTAAAGAGATGACCATGCCACGTCTCTAAGGATTGCACCGACGTCATGGTGAGCTCTAAGCGATCGAGCGCGATCGTGTCCGTGATGAGGCCCAGATCATGCGCTGCGACGATGGCAGCCAAATAAAGCCCAATATTTGTGGGCGAAGTGCGATGGGCCCGAATCTCTTTCGGATAATACTGCACATTATCCGGGGGCAGCCAGGATTCGTCGGCGGTGACATGGTCTTCGAAAAAACTCCAGATGTTTTTCGTCCAAGCGATGAGTTCGGCCGCCTCGTCGTCCTCGGGACCTGGATCGGGTTGGTCAGTTGGTTGGTTTAATTGGCGGATCACTGGGCGGGCCAAGATCCAGAGAATGGGAAAGACCGTACCCCAGGGCCAAGAAGACTGGGGATGAATAGCCCAGGCTAGGCCAGTGAAGAGGAAGATGACCGCGTAGCCGATGGGTTCGCTGACAAACACGTGAGGGCTTGAGCCATCTTCGGATTTTTTGAGCGAAGTCCACTCTAAAAGATGGCGCTGGCTAACCCAAAGTCGGTACAGCGAGCGAAAAATGGCCATGATGGTCGCCGTGGCAATGAATGGCAGGGTCATCAACTGCAACAGACTTTGGAAGAAACTGTAGCCAATGCGTTGACGTGTTCGTTGGTTGACGCTTAGAGGATTTTGAATCGACTCTAAAAACGGCAAAAATAGGGTGAGGAGCACTACGCCTTCGTACACGTCCGGTCGGCCTGGCAAGATAGAAACTCCCAGGAGAGCCAGGACCATTAGCGACGGCGAGACCAAACTTCTGCGCATATTCTCGACTATCTGCAACCGAGTCAATCGGCTTAAGTCGACCCGTTGGCGCACGCCGTGGCGATTTTTCAACTGAGGGCCCAGCCAGCCGATGAGTTGCCAATCCCCACGAGTCCAACGATCTGCCCGGAGCTGGTGGGAGTAAAACGAACGCGGATGGTCCTCGACAAATTCGATGTCTTGGGCGAGTCCGGTTCTGAGGAACCCGCCTTCCAGCAAGTCGTGGCTCAATACCATCTGATCCGGGATGCGATCGGCCAGGATACTATGAAAGGCGTCTACATCAAAGATGCCTTTACCGGAAAATGATGCCTGACCAAAAAGATCCTGAAAAGGGTCAGAAATCGCAAAAGCATAGGGATCAATGCCTGGCTCCCCCGCCCATAGGGTTGCAAATCGAGACCGTTGGGTGGACTCGTAACTGACGGTAACCCGCGGCTGGATGATGCCAAACCCGTCGACCACCCGCGTGCCTTCTGGATTGAGAGCGGGCCGATTATAGGGAAAATGGATGGTGCCTACCAGTCGGCTGACCGCGCCGATTGGCAGTTTGGTATCATGGTCGACTGTGAGAATGTATCGAATTTCATGTAATCGCTCGGTTGTTCCGTAAGCCGTGGTATAACTGGTATTTTGGTTGCCGCGAAGCAACTCCACGAATTCCACCAGTTTGCCCCGCTTTCGCTCCCAGCCCATATAGACTTGGTCGGCGGGGTTGTAACGACGCGCGCGATGAAATAGAAAAAATCGACCGGGACCGTACTCGTTGCAAAGAAGAGTAATCTTCTTCACCGCGTGAGCCAGGAGATCAGCATCGCCGGGGGCATCCTTTTGGGGCTGATCCTCGAAGTCGCCCAGGACCGCAAAATAGAGATTTGCCTGGCGATTAGCTAAGAAGTGGACCAAAAGTCGGTCCATGACGTCGTCGACGTCGTCGACGCTGGACCAGATCACGGGGATGACCACCATGGTTTTGGCGTCATCGGGAACATGATCCGACAGATCGTATCTGAGGAGCATCTTTGGCGTGGTATAGCGGACCACGGCGTCCTGTACGGCCACGGTGGCCCACTGACTGACGGGAATGGCCAGAGCCAAGCAAACTGCCAAAATAGACCATCCACCGAAAGGAAGAGCATTCGTGGCCAGGTCGGCTGCGAGTGCGGTCAGTGATAGAAAGATGACCACCTGCGGTGCTAAATAGGTGGCAAGCGGCCGCCGTTTCAGATTGATCTTAGGGAATCGGCGGGGGCGGGCCAGGTTGGTAATCGCATTGGACAGAGTAAAAAGACCGTCGGGATCGAGTAAATAATAGGCTGGAAATCGGGGGCGATTCGATCGGCTGAGGTTTTTAGTTCTTGCCTCGGCCGCCAGCGTCACCGCGGTATTGGCGACTACGGTATCGGGAACGTTGAGTCGATGCGCAATGACGACCGTACGTGAACGCAGAAGATCCTGACTGGCGAGGTCCATGGCTTGATATTCGCTGGGCCCGTCGGCGCTAAAAATTTGCTCGACCTGGGAAATATGAGCGAACGTTTTTTGCCACGATTGACGCTCGACCATATGCAAGCTCGTGACTAGATCGCCAGCGATAACTTGAAGGTCGGCCTGTAGTTGATGTTCAAGGGCGGTCATCTGTTCCAAGCTGGCCGCACTTTGCGCGACATAGGCAGAAAGCCATTGTCGCACAATATGCACATGGGGCTCGTATTCCGTAAGGTGGCGCACCAAATGAACCACTTCAACTGGGGTGAAGGTTCTTGATTGAGCCATGGTCTTCAATAACTTTCGCACATCGTCGCCCGTGTGGGCACTATGGCGGAGTTTCTCTAACAGAGAATCGATAGATTCGCAGACCTCGTGACGACGGCGCACTTCGCGCATCGTCGCTGCAAGGCGGCGAATAATGGCCACTCGCATGGCTGAGGGCAAAGTCCAGCACTCCAACGTACTAAGCACAAAGACCTCTTGGTACGCCTGAATATACTGCTCAAAAGATTCGGCGTCATATCGTCCGTCCGTGTGCTCCAGGTAGTCGTTGCTTAGACCATAGATTTGCGGCATCCCCGACGCCTTGAACTGAGGAAGTCGACGGAGAGTTTGCCGGGGCAGCATTCTTAACACTTCTTGTCCCTGAGTTCTTAAAAAGGCAATGTGGTCCAATAGCCAGCCTTCCGCAGGTTGAGCGCATTGCACAGGGGTGCGTCCGAGTCGATCGGCGAATGACGCAAGACTTTTAATGTCCTCGCGAAATGTTGGCCAAAATTTAGCAGCGTGAGAATAAGCGGCTGCTAATTCGTTGGTCAAGGCAAAGTCTCGCGCTTGGCTTTGTAGCTGGTCTTTGTTAAGCCTCATTCAGTCCTCCTGGGTAAAGCGAATCATGCATTGGCTTGTCGTGAGCAAGCCCATGATGGGTATCTGGTCGTAAGCAAAAATATCCCCAAAACGCCTCGGTTTTATGACCCAGGAGGATCGTCGTTCGGGTGTACTTCGGTAAAGCGGAGAGCCCTTTATCTGGGGCGAGTGGGGCGACTTTGAGCCCCATGCTCGATCACGGGGAAGGACTTCGCTTCAACCTATCCGCGATGAAATAGGGTGGAAAAGGAAGGCAGGACTCAGGGAAAATTAAGTTGCATGATTACTGGACGCTACCGGTTGCTTCTCAAACTTGATTGTTTCGGGCATCAAAGTGCGTAAGGCTGATTAAATCACGGATAATTGGCAATATATAGAATACAAAAATAACAGATTAAAGGAATTTGCGATGAACATGAGGAGCCAGTCTCCATCCAAATCTTGGGGGAGGGTATGATGATGGTCGTGGGTCAAGAAATTCGCCCACACCACGACCGCGACCGGCCTAACCGTCAAGGCAGTTCTCGATGACCGGGCGTACGAAACCGGGCGCAAGGTGTCGAAGGCGGCCCTCGCCAAGGTGAACATCGAACGGAACGCCTTGCAAGGAAACTGGAATTACGTCATCAAACCCACTTAGCCGACGGCGGAGTGGGCCTAGCAAGCCAGCTGCTCTCGGAAACGCTTCCATATCCCGACCATCAGTCCTCGATCCGTGGCATTGGGCAACGATATGTCGCGATAAAATGAATGGAGGTTTTACGTATGAGAGCGCACACTATGGCTTATGATCCGGAATTTATCGCCATTGGACATCCTTTGGGATTAAACTCGGGCCAATAGTCTCCGGGTTCTGCGCAGATGTGAAGATCTTCGACGCGATCAATGGCTGCTAAGACGGCGGAAGCGACCAGTTCCTGCCCCGCTGGCGGGGCAATGTGGACTCCGTCAGAATCGCGAACAATGGTGTTCAGTCCACTGGGATTCTTCAGATATTCCGTAAAATGACCCGATGTATTTTGGAAGAGCTTCCAAGATGAGATGTAGGTCACCCCAGGGTGGGATTTGGCTTCAGTGCGGTAGACACGGTTCAGTTCTTGCATCGCATGATTTGACAAAACCGAATCCTTGGCCATGATGGGGAGGCCGACCCAGAAGACGTGGCAACCGGCGCGGACAGCTTCACTCATCATTTTAGCAACGCGTAGACTGTAATAATGATGCCATAGTGCGGTGCCAAAGGGGACAGGCTGGTTGCCTTGGTCAAATCCCACGGCATCATTCCCGCCAATCAGAATCACCATAATTTGCGGGTGGGTTTGCTTCAATTCTAGAGCCAAAGTCTTAGGCCAGTTGTAATAGGCTACGTTGGCGAGACCCGTCGACCCGACCGCGTCTAGGATTAAGTGAATATGAGGTTCGGATCCGATGATGTCTTGTAATCCATAACCTAAGTCCTCACCCAATGAGTCTCCCACTGACAAGATGGTGAGCGGACGTCGGGCTGAGGGTTCGGCAAGACCGGAGGCTGTGTGCTTGGAGCGAGGCTGGGCTACCTTTTTAGAACGGATGTGGACGACCCGTGGCTTCTGGCTGCGATCATGGGTCTTTTCATTCTGGTGGACATATAGGCCAAATCCGGTCAACAGGGCGATACCAAGTGCCAATAAGGCCAAAAACGGAGACCTTCGCCTGACGGGCATTCGTGATTGGTTGATAAAAATCCCTCCCCTATTGGGTGATGACATGACTACCCACTCCCTATATAACGCCGTAGGGCGAGGTGAGGTTACGCGTCAGATTGCATCGAGAAATAGCATAGAGGTGAACCAGAAGTTGATGGCGATGGTTTGGGATTGGAAAACACTTCGTCGTATCCTGGAAGGGATCGCATAATGGTTTGGAGGGATGTCCAAGAATGCTGTGGGTCGTCAGCAGTTTGCTCCATCGAGTGCGTCAACGCCAAGACTGGTTGTTTTCGCTGTTGGCCGGAATTGCGACCTTGATTTCAGCCACTCTGTTCGCCTTGACCCAGCACGTCTCCTGGTTCACTGGAATCTATTGGGCAGTCGTGACCGTGACCACGGTGGGATATGGGGATGTTGTGCCGAAAAATACCAGTGGTCGGATCCTGGCTATCGTCACCATGCTGGTCATTATTCCTCTTGTCGGTGCTATCTTTGCCGACTGGGCAGCTAAGGCTACTTCAATTCATATTCGGAGGATTTTGGGGATGCGCACAACATCTGGAACTTCACAACATCTAGTGATTTTGGGATATACACCTTTGATCCCACACCTTTTACCTGATTTATTGGAGACGCACTCGGCGATCATTCTAGTGGCCGACATCGATCCTAATCAGATTCCCGACCAGGAGCGCATGCAGTTTATTGCCGGGGATCCGACGAACCCCCACGTTTTGGCTAAAGCCAATCTAGAGCACGCCCGTCAGATCGTGATTGTCGGAGACAGCGATGGGGACGTCTTAATGACCGCGATTGAGGCGCAGCACGTTGTGCCCGACGGCCCCATTCTTGCCATTACGCACGCTGCGAAGGCTGTCGCGGCTTTGCAATCGATTGGAGTGGAAGGGATCGCTACCCAAGACTTAATGGGAGAACTCATCACCCAAAGTTTAGCCACGCCGCATGCGGCCGAGTTGTTACAATCCTTGTTGAACTCGGAGCGGACGCAGTTGGAAGAAGTGACAGTGCCGAGACAATGGGTGGGCATGAAGCTCTCGGCCGTGCGCGCCCAACCAGATACTTTGGTCTTGGGCGTCGTTCAGCGAGGCCAATTTAATTTAGGCCTGCCCGAGGATCCTCTATTGACCGACGACACGACCGTCGTCCGGCTCGTTCTTCGTCCTTCTCAAGGTGGGGCCAAGGCTTCCTCCTAGCCGCTTGGTTTCGGAGATGAGTTCAGACGGTCAGGCAATTGGGCATTGGGCGCAAAGGTGCCGGACTCGAATTCGACACGGCTGCGCTCAATTGCCAACGTGGTAGACAAAGGGAGGGGGGCAAGCGTGGAGCCGAGGAAAACCACGGATGAACTTCCCGTCCTCCAAGGCCGTCTTTCGCAAGGGGCGTTTTAAACCTAAGGCGCGGCGGTGAGCCAGACCAGTGAATGCCACAGTGACGAACAGCCATCGGATTAGTTGGCGAATTGGCGGTCGGGCCGATTGTGGTGGTGTGGGCCACCGGCGGCAGGAGACGGCTAGCCAGAAGTCCGGGGGCGATTTTGGCGTTGCCAGGGCATCGAATGGATGAATACCCCAAGGTTGACACCAGCCAGCGGGCTTCGAGCAGCCAGGATGTCTACTGGGGGCCTATCAAAGAAATAATTACATAAATGACAATAGGTGGAATTGAATCGAGGCAGGGTTTCGGAACATGGTGCCGGCTATGTCTGGTTGGTCGCCGAGCCTCTAGGGATGCCTATGGACCGAACGGTCTCAAGCCGATATAGTGAATCTGCGTGGTACCAGATCCTGGTCCCGCAAGCAGGCTATCGATGATCGACGAGACGGATAGGGGGAACGAGAATGGCGGAAATGAGTATGGGCGATCGCTTCGTCATGGTGGGAGATTCGATTACCGATGGGGGCCGGGAGCGGCCTGTCGGTAGAGCCCCCTTTGGGTTAGGCTACGGCTATCCCGCCTTGGTTGACGCCATGCTGACGGCAGAATACGGTGATTTGAACATTGCTGTCATTAATATGGGCATCGGCGGCGATACTAGCCGCGACGTCAGCGCGAGATGGACGCGTGATGTGGTCGATCTCAAACCGAATTGGGTGTCTTTAATGATTGGTGTCAATGATGTGTGGCGGAAGTTTGATCACCCAAACGCTCCGGAACTCCACGTTCCGCTCGCGGAGTATCGAACGTTGGTGGAGAATGTAGTGGCTGGCATGCTGACCCAAGTCAAAGGATTTCTTCTGGTTTCGCCATTCTTTCTGGAACTTGATAGTTCGGATCCTATGCGGGCCATGGTCGATGAGTATCGGCAGGCCATGGATGCGATCGCTCGGGAGTATAGCTTGCCGTTTTTTGATAGCCAGAAAATGTTCGATCATTGGATGGCAGAACATCCGGCTCTGAATTTGAGTCCCGACCGAGTTCATCCGGGGTTGTTTGGACATTACGTTTTGGCAAAGAATTTGGTAGAAGAGATTACCGAAGCGGGTTGGCTATAAGTCTCAAATCGCTTCGATCGCACTAAACAAGAATAAGAACTCGTATTTGGCCTGGAGTCCCATCACAATCCGGTTGGGTATTTTAACGGATCGAGCGATTGGACCCGCTAGGTTAAGCCTACGAGCGACAGCCACGGGCTCGCGACTCTTAAGGTTGGATCCAGTGGACTTAGCGGCCGCCGGATGGGTCTAGCATGCTCGATTCGGCGGATCTGCTGACTCGAGCGACGGCAAACGCGCGAGGGTTGGACCCTCGGTTTCGACGGCTATCTTTTCCGTTTGAGGGGCGGCTTATTAGCGCACGCTAACGCGGCGTGGAGTGAGGGATGATGAACCGAGGTCGGGGGCTAAGACAGCGAATGGACCCGGTCGAGTCTCAGCTCGATGCCGTTCTGCACGAAAAACATGGTAGCCTATAACGGAACGATAGGGCTTGCTAACGAGAGCACGAAGGGATGAACATGGAAGGAGTGCGCTAGTATGGAGCACGAAGAAATGACCCTCGTCTTATTGGGGGCGACTGGCGATCTGACTCGAAGACTACTGTTTCCCGCCATTTATCGGCTATATGCAGCAGGAAAATGGGATCCTAAACAGATTATCGGCTTTGCGAAAGAAGACTGGACTCAGGAACAATTCCTCACTCACATCGAAGAGAATCTCAAGATATTTGTCGAAGACTTCAACCAGGCCACCTGGAACCGCTTAAAGCCGGCGATTGGCTATCAGTCAGGAGACCTGACGTCAGCGAGCTTAGGCCAACTCGCTCCTCGAATTGGTGGATCCGCCGTCTTCTATTTAGGATTGCCTCCGCAGCTTTTTGGCCCCGCGGCCGAAGCCCTAGGCCAAGCCGGGCTGAACCGCGGAACAGGTTGGCGCCGCATCGTCATCGAAAAGCCCTTTGGCTGGGACTTGGATTCGGCGGAGGCCTTAAGAGCAGTCATCGCCCCGTGGTGGGACGAAGAGCAAATCTTTCGCATCGATCATTTTTTGGGAAAAGATACAGCGCAAAATGTATTGACCTTTCGCTTCGTCAATCGAATATTGGGGTCGATTTGGAATCGGGAAAATATCCAACAAGTGCAGATCACCTATGCCGAGACCCTCGGCGTCGAGGGCCGCTGGCAGTATTACGATCGGGCTGGGGCGCTCCGCGATATGATGCAAAATCATCTGCTGCAACTCTTCTCTCTAGTCGCCATGGAACCCCCAGGCGAGTGGGACGCCACCGATTTGCATAACCATAAGGCCGAAGTGCTGCGGTCGGTGCGGCGGGTACTGCCTGAGGACATGGAAAAATTTGCCGTTGCTGGTCAGTACACCGAGGGTACGGTAAACGGCAAATCCGTTCCTGGGTATCGCAATGAAGAGGGGATTTCCGCCCAATCGATCACGGAGACCTACGCTGGCCTGAAGCTTTATGTGGACAATTGGCGGTGGCATGGTGTGCCATTTTATCTTCGCAGCGGCAAGCGAATGGCTCATGATTGGGCAGAAATTGCGGTCCAAATGCGTCCGGTGCCGGAAAACATGTTTGGCGCGGGTCTAGCCGATTGGTTGGTCTTTCGAATGAAGCCCGATGAGGCCATTGACTTAGTCATGTGGGCCAAGAAACCGGGCCTGGGACTGGAAACGGAAGAGGTAGTCTTGACCGCTCCCTACAAAAAAGCGGGTGAAATCGAGTATTCGGCCTATGAACAATTGCTGCTAGATGTCATTCGGGGCGATCACAGTGCGTTCCCGAGATTTGATGAGGTCGAGGAGTCCTGGAGAATCATGGATCCAATTTTGACAGCGTGGGCGAACTCTGAACCACAAGCGTATCCTGCGGGTTCAGATGGACCCAAGGGACAAGACCGGCTAATGGATCCGGGATTAGCCTGGCGTGATTTGACTGGCGGAAATTCAGACAAATGATGCCTGGCTGACCCGCTGTGGGTCTTGGGCAGCGAGATTGAGATCAGGGCTCGCTACACCAGATGTCGTTTACCTATCCATGCCCACGGGAGCGAGATGCCGTGGGCTGATTTCTGGTGACTCCCAATGCCACTGATGGATGAACGCTTGAGCGGCTAAGGAGGCGTCCATGTGCTGCGAGCGAATTAGGCCGATGGACCGAGAAGGCATCGGTGGCTCGGTCAAAAGTTGATGCAAGCTCCCTTGAGCCAGTTCGGGCATTAAAAATTCTCGGGCGGCTACACCGATACCGAGCCCACTTTTGGCAAACTCTATGACCAGATCGAGATCGCCCAATTCAATTTCGGGAGTCAGCAATAGACCGTGGGCACGAAAGAAACTATCCAGGTGATCGCGACTAACGCTCCCCGATTCAAGACAAATGATCGGAAGCTGAGACAACTGATCTAAGGACAGGGGACTCTCGACTGCGAGCTTGTTCGAATCTGCAATCACGAAACAATCGTGAAGGCTCGGACCCGGATCGATTTGTATTCCTCGGTCGGGCAGAGGCAGGTTCACCAATCCAAAGTCGATGCGACCGTGCTGCAGCCACTCGAGCGTTTGGCGACTGGTGCCGTTTAGGACATGAAGGGCAATCAATGGATGTTCTTGATGAAAGCGGGCGAGTTGCGGAAGCAGGAAATGGCGACACAATGTCTCGCTGGATCCAATTCGTATTTCGCCTCGACTGAGCGTTTGCATTGCTGAAACCATGCGTTCGCCCCGATCGATCCAGGCGTAGGCTTGACCGACATGATCGAACAGAGCTTGACCCTCTGGGGTCAAGCTTACACCCCGAGCAAGTCGGACGAAGAGCCGGCAGCCCAATTCCTCTTCGAGTTTCTTGACGGCGTGGCTTAACGCCGGTTGAGTCATATAAAGACCCTGGGCAGCCTTGGAAAAACTGCCGGCCTTGGCTACATGATAAAAGGCGGAATATCGATCATAACGGGTCATGATATACATCCCCTTTATACGTTCTATAACAATTATGCATTATTTTTATGATAAGCGCACGGCTATACTCGACTTAGAAAGGACGTGTATTTATGCCGAGCATTGCCGTTGTGGGAGCAAATTGGGGAGACGAAGGCAAAGGTAAGGTGACTGATTGGTTGGCTAAAGATGCTGACTTGGTGGTCAGATTTCAAGGCGGAAACAATGCGGGTCACACCGTGGTCAACGATTGGGGAACGTTTATGTTGCACCTGTTGCCGTCGGGAGTCTTTTATCCTCACGTCACCAACATTTTGGGACCCGGTGTAGCCCTCAATGCTGAAGCGTTTTTACAAGAGACTGCAGCCTTGATTCAACGCGGAGTGCCGCGGCCCAAGGTCCTGATTTCCCCGCGCGCACACCTGGTTTTGGATGCGCACATGCGCCTGGACGGCTATGAGGAAGAACGCTTGGGCGCTCGCCAATTTGGGTCGACGCGGTCGGGGATGGCCCCGGTGTATTCCGACAAGATGGCTAAGATCGGTCTTCAAGTCGGAGATCTCTTGACCAGTACCTATTTACAAAATTGGGTCGAGGAATTTGCCGTGCATAAGAATGTGCTGTTCGAGCATCTCTACCACCAAACGCCCATTGACCCGACAGCGCTCTATCATGACCTTATCGTCTTAGGGCACCGCCTTCGTCCTTGGATCGCCGAGACCACCACCCTTCTTGGCAATGCGTTAAAGGAAGGTCAGACGGTCTTGTTAGAAGGCCAGTTGGGAGCGCTTCGCGACCCGGATCATGGGATCTATCCTTATACCACGTCGTCTTCGACGTTGGCTGGGTACGCGTGTGTAGGTGCCGGCGTGCCACCCCAGTCTTTTGCAAAGATCATCGCAGTGACCAAGGCGTATTCGTCGGCTGTGGGCGCCGGGCCTATGGTGAGCGAGATTCACGGCCAAGCCGAAGAAGAACTGAGGCAACGAGGAGGTTTAAGCGGAGAATACGGGGCGACGACGGGCCGACCGCGGCGGGTGGGATGGTTTGATGCGGTGGCTACGCGCTATGGATGCTTGGTTCAAGGAGCAACCGAAGTGGCTTTGACCAACCTGGATGTATTGAGTTACCGCAGCGAGATTCCGGTGACGGTCGCTTATCGATTAGAACACGGCAGGCTTAGCAAAGAATTTCCTCGCACCCACGACTTGTGGACCGCCTCGCCGGTATGGGAGACTTTCCCCGGGTGGCTGAAAGACCTCTCTCAAATTCGACAGTATGAGGATTTGCCGAAAGAAGCTAGGGCATATGTGGAGGCGATCGAGCGTATGATCGGGGTACCGATTCGCCTGCTGTCAGTGGGCCCTCATCGCAATGCACTCATTGTTCGTCATTAATTCCTGCGAGGAAATTGAGGAGAGGGTTTGAGCCGCTTCGTGGGCGCCAAACCCTAGCGGACAGACGGCCATCCGAGTAGACCGCCGCGCTTCACTTTGCCCTCGGGATCGTTCATTGGTCGATTTCACATGCGCACTGACACTCATCGCGTCTTGGGGTGGCCAAGCGCCACCCGTCTCCAGGAGAAATTATCCCGGGTCGTTGGTCAGCACCGATCCATCCTCAGCCAAAACTCATCGCCTCACGGCTCTCGGACAAGGTCCAACCGGCCAAACGGGAGCCTTGGCCTTGGCTGAAAGCCATTCGGGTGCGGCCATCCAATCTTTCTGTGCACGCTTGGCCGAAACGATCGCAGGTCCACAGGAAGAGACGGGGCGCCCTCTGGCAGACCCAACTTCGTGAATGTTGGCGCGAGCGGGCTCGCTCAGTTCTCCTAAAAGCGCTAACTCTTCGTGGTACCAGCAATCCACTTGCTAATCGGCGACCCAGGCGATGAGCGCAGGCAAGGGAGCGACTTTCCCCGAAATGACGATCACGATCCCATCGAACCGCCGTAGAGATCTGGAATCTTGGGCGGGATGGAACGATCACCCGCCTCTTACCGACTCACGACGATGTCAATTTTGACTCCCAGGAGCAGGAGATCGAGGCTAGGGTTGACACTCCCCACGCCTAAAGGCGGGGGATTCTTACGAGAAACCCACTCACGTGAGCTTTACTCGCAAAGGGTGAGCCAAACACCCGCTATCCAGTCGCCCGAAGGTCTCTGGTGACTTGACGTGATGGTTAGACTTCGCTAACCACCTTGGTTCGCCGAATCCTGTTTACGTCTGGTCTTGACGACGCGATACATGTTACGTCTCCCACGATTGCGGGAGACAACCGCCAACGGATCCAATTTTCAAAGGGAGAACACAACGTGAGTATAGTACGCAGTGACCAAGATATGGTATTACACACAAAATTTCGCCTGACGGCGAGCGCCTTATATCCCTATAGCTAAAGCTAGGGGTTTTACGGTGCATTCGATAATCTCGGTTGCTCCGTGAAACGCACCATGGCGCATCACGACTTTGAACCAGCCCGGACTGTTCCGGGAACGGGTCGGTCAGCGGGACGTTTGGGGGGAGTGCGCGACGACGCAGTAAGCCACTCCACCGCGAATCTTGGGGCTGAAACAGACGGATGTTCTATGGTATCGTTCCCGCGAGCGATTCATAAACGGGAGATCTCGTACATCACAAGGCTGAATAGCCGCCTGAACGGGTCTTTTGGGGACGAGCGAGCCATGATTCGTGATCGTAATCAAATGCCACTTTGGTGTGGCTTGGTGGTCACGGTCCGGTTGGCGAGGGCGCTTAGATGCCATCGGGCGAATCACCCTGAGCACATGTGAAGGTGAGCCGAACCCAGCGGCTAACCGCTGGCTAGGCAAACGGTATCCCTAATGGGTTGGCCGAGCGAGAGCCGAGGCCAGCGCCGGGTCTGGCCAGTTGGGATCCGTTTTGAAGGGGCACGGCAAAGGCCCCGCCCTCTTAGGCAGACAATGCCCCCGGTGAAGGGAGCTTCATGGTTCGAGCCTCCCACTTGGCGGCGACTGCACAGCATTTGTGAGGCGAAGATTTTGTTTAAACTTGCAGAGGATGGTCAGAAAGCAGGAAAGTCATGCGAAGATTATTGTAAGATGAGCCGAGACAACGAATGGGGATGGTTGAAAATGTTTAGTAGCGAGATGAGCCCGCATTGGCTATAAAGACGTCAACATTCGCGGATGGCGGCAAAATAGCCGCCTTGGTGGTATCTTCTACGGTAGCGATGTTGCTAAGCGGTATTGACGGCATGTCCGCCCAGGCACGACCAACCGCTACGATTGCCACCGCAAATCTAGAGGCGATGACCTTACAACCCTCCGAGGTGGGTGGGATTTATACGGAAAGCGACCCGACCGACGTCACCGTGGGGTACACCGCTAAAATGGATGATCCGGCGGCCTTAACAGGGACCGGCACACTCCAGTATACGGTGGACAATGCTTCGGGTCAGGTCATTAACCAGGGACAAGTCGCAGCCAGCGCAGCGTTGGGGAATGCGGCGGTGGCCCAATTTGACTTCCAGGTTTCCGGCTACGGATACTACTCGGTGACCACCACAATACAAAATTCCGCGGGGGCCATCGTGGCCAAAGCCGGTCCTGCAGGGTTTGCACTGGTTCCAGATCCGGCTCCGGCCTCCGGCTCGACCACGGCCGGCCCATTGGGCATGAACGGCAATTTTTCGGCCGCCAACGCTGGTGTGCCGCTCGCAGAGGTTTATACCATGTTGCAGGATCAAGGCATTAACTGGTACCGAGTGACCCTAAATCCTGGGGCGATCTTTGCTGAGGGACTTAACCGCCCAAATTATCGGGTCGATAATTTGGGCGTCAAGACCGCCGAAGCTCAGGGCATTCAATTGGTGGGAGTTTTAAGCGGATGGCCGCACGGGATGAATCCCTTCGTCAGTAACAGCGGGGTGACCTTTCAAACTGCGCTCGACACGTATGTCACCGACGTGCAAGCCATTGTTCAGCATTATCGACCCGGTGGGCAAGTGGCCACGCACAATCATTGGACCACCTATGGGATCTCGACCTGGGAGATTTGGAACGAACCCACCAATCCGGCGTTTTGGGGCGGTGACGCGGAAAGTTACGCCAACTTAGCCCAAACCACAGCCGAAGCCATCCGCGCAATCGAGCCCAATGCCACTATTTTAGTTTACGACGACGGTACCAATTGGTTGGCATCAACGGCTGACACCAACCTCTGTTCGGGGTTGTCACTACACTATTATCCAGGGGCTCCAGGTCCCTTAAATTCCAACGACAACTTGAACACGGTCGTTGAAAAAGGGCTGGCTGATGCCAAGACCTTAGACGCAAATTTATGGATCACGGAGACTGGATGGTCCACTCACGAGGTTACCCCAGTTCAGCAAGCCGAACACTGGGTGGATACGGCCTTAGGTGCGCTGGCCGACGGGACCTCCCATTTGTTTTTGTTTACCCAGATTTATCCCGGGTCTGGGTTTAGTGAAGAGCACCCTAATCTTACCCCCAAAATGGCCTATCCGGCCTTGGCGGCGTTGACCAACCGCACTGCCGGCTATCAACCGACGGGCACGCTCAATACGGAGTCTTCCATCCAAGCCGACGCCTGGACCGATGGCAATCAAACGGAAGTTGCCTTGTGGACCACCGAACCCAATGTCGCCATCACCTTGCCCACCAATACCCTGCCTTTTCAGGCCTACGACTGGATGGACAATCCAATTAGCACCAGCGGCGCCGACGTGACCCTGCCGCTCAGCCTAAAACCCGTCTATCTCGTGTTTCCTACTAACACCCCCACCGAGGTGCAGACGTTTTTGAACGCGCCTCTGGCCAGCGGAACCCCAACGGCCGCGCCCTTTACGGTGAGCATGCATTCGCTACGGCTGCTCAATCCTGACACCTTAGAGGTAGCGGTCAGCATCGAAAACGATAGTTCAACGCCCGTAGGAGGCACGCTGTCTCTAACCCTGCCGTCAGGTTGGACGGGGGAACCGTTTGGAGATTCGGCGAGTGCCAATCCGAGTGTGAGCATCCCCGCGGTGCCAGAAGGAGCGGGGTACGAGGAAGTCTTTGTGTTCAACGCCCCCGAGGCCATCAGCGCCCCCTTTCCGGTGACCGCGACTTTGTCTAACCCATCAGGTTTGAATGTCGGTCAAACCCAACTGATTCACCTTCCCGGGACCTGATCTCAAGAGTGATGGCCTTAGACGATTCACCGCCCGGCACTCGATCTGCATTTGGGCATGACTTCATCAGCTAAGAGGCATCGCCGGGCGATGCCATCGGTCATGAAGAAAACGTGGCTTGACAGGGGGCCGGAGAGCATAGGTCTAAGTGTCGAATTCAAGGTGAATCGTTAGTCGAGACCAGGGCCTCGCGACGATCGAGAATGCGAGACTGCTTTGGCTAAGCCAACAAAGGGAAGGATCATCAACGCGGTGGCGAGAGTCATAGCGGCATAAAGGATACGGGGGCCAAGATTCCCCAGGCTCCATCTCCCAGTCGCCGTCGCAATGATGCCATTCAGGCTGCCTGCAAGGGCACTATAGAGCGAACTTTTTGCAATGTGCGATTGGAATGGTCGATCGCGGATAAAATCCCCGGTCATATGGAGCCTTTAAGACGGATTCTCCGTTAAAAAACTGAAAATGGTGGCAAATGGGCGTAAAAATTTGCGTTGGAGGCCTGGCCCGCGGACACCGGCAGATTTTATGCAAATGAATGTTTGTTGTGATAGAGGTTCGCTCGTTTTTTTCTCCCTCGCCTCGGGGCGAGACGGTCTTCGGCCCATCGCAAACGGGGTACAGGGCATGATCCTCTAAGACCCTGCATCTGCTGCGGGCCGATTCCTGCATTGACGATTGGGTTGTCCTGCCGCTCGCATCGCGAGCGATTAGATGGCGGGTCGGACTACACTCCGCCACGGGTCCGCGTGACTTACCCGAAGGCGGCCAAGCGCCATGGCCTCAATTGGCAAGACATTGAGGACGAGTCACAGCCGTTCGAGATCGCCCAGCGGTTCAATTTCTCTCCCAGAAAAAAACGATCACTAAGGAATGATCGCCATGGTGGGGCCTCCCTGGGCAATAGTCTAGGGAACGATTCGCCATCGAGCGCCCGATTTCCTTTTTTGTTGGATATTTCATGCGAGCGGTCCGCTCCCCGAGAATGGACGGTTAGGCCCGCGATTGGGCGCGAACGGATGGCCGGC
>JAMCVM010000012.1 GCA_023475835.1 Bacillota bacterium
GGGAATCCTTGCCCCCCACCATCATGGGTTGTAGGAGGCTGCCGAGTGGCTTGAGCCGGATGACGGGAAACTGTCACGTCCGGTTCTGAGGGGGGAAGGGAGCCGCAAGGCTCCCGACCTACCCGACAATCGTTCAGGTACGCACCTAAGGCTTGTGCTCAACGGACCGACCTTAACGCTGACGCGCGTTGTCCGACGCTCCGTCAGCAAACCCTCACTGTCGTCCTCCTCGGCTCGATAGGCCTGAGCATCGGATTAGAGTCCTCAGGGGTCCGACTCCGCACGAATGGTCAGGATGCTTGGGCACTGGGGACTTCCGATGACCCTGGGTGATGGCACACGGCTTTGGCTAAGTGAGCGGACTTTCTGCCCACCTGTACAGCCTAGCTATCCGACGAGTGCTGGCATACTACTGGGGGTCTCCGTTAGCCTCCGCACCCCAGACCCTAGGTGGGATCTCGGCTGGATATCGACGCATCGGTGAGGTGTCTGATGGCACGAAAGTTAGTCAACGGGAAGGCCACACTAATGAGCGCCAAGACCGTGGTTCCCGTGTTCCTGTAACCCTAGAGAGCTGGTGCAAAAGTCCTAAAAGAACGGATCGAGAACCCTGAAATCCGCATGGTTGCGTTCCCGGAAAGACGAGTTCCCGAGTTTTGCACCAAGCCCCTAGACGCGACGGATCGCTTGTGGCCGGGGTCATAGCGAATGGGCTGATCTGGAAACGGTATGGCTGGAATGTCGGAGGGTGGCGGCAATCACCCTATCTGATAAAGATCTTGGACGATTTTTTGATAGGATAGGAGATAAGGCATTTCGGGTCCTCGGGCAAGAGGGCGTGCAGGAGTGTTGCATTAGGTTGTCAGCCCAAGGATTGGGCGCGGGATGGCAGGCCATAATTTCGGAAAATTGAGTGGACGGCGTGGAAGCGTTTCCAGACCTAAAGTGGGCCACAGGAACTTTAGCCTGAGCCCGTGTCGAACTGGTTCGCCAAGGTGGTGAATCAAGTGGATCAGATCGCATTGGAAGCGGGATACGAGAAGGAGCGATTTACTAAAAAAGTATAATCGCTTCGGTATGGGGGGCCTTTGGGTCCGACAGGCCAAAGAACGGCGGACCTTCGGTGAGAGACCGGCCGCTGTGTTTAGCCGAGGCACATCCCAATCATTCGCGGAGCAGTCTGCGGTACACTCTAAACAAAACCATATCGCGCTACACTTTCTTCATAAACCCCTGGATCCTCGGAAATGGGAAACTCTGGGTCTGTCGATGAGCGCAGAAGAACGTGGTTGACGAAAATAACGATGACCGTAAGATGGGTATAGACGATAGAAAATGCCGACCCGATTGCCTTGTCCGTTCCATTTTTAAAACGTTCGGGGGAATACTGCCAGAAAGAAGCTGGCAGGGGGCAAGGGTGATGATCCGATTCGTATGTCGACGGTGCGGAGTTTTCATGGGGGAGATACTAGGCCATCGAGGCACCTCGGGGATTGATCTTCGTGCTTTTGGCATCGAAAGCGAAGATCTCGACGACTGGCTGCGGCCGGATTGGGACGATCAGGTGGTGGTGATCCGAGCGGCTTGTGATCGTTGCCTCGCCGCGGGATGCGATGAACCCCCAATTTGGTACAATTGATATCGTCGGTGGCCGACGGCCGAGGGCCGTTCGGTAGATAGAATGGTAGGCGTCGTTAGTGGCAGAAGGGGGACATCTTGCCGGATTTATCCTCGCTAGTTCCCAGTTGGGAAGGATACCAGCCGTTTCAGGACACCATCAATGAGGTGATTCGCGGACGATCTGTAGAAGTTCTGGGGTTGTCCGGGTCGTCTCCCAGTTTTTTTGCCGCATCGCTCATTAGCTATGCGGAACAAGCGCTTGGCTATCCGATTCCGCTATTGCTGGTGGCCAGCGGAATGCGCGAAGTGGAGCGCATAGCGTCTGAAATCCGTCAATATTTGCCTAACAGGAAAATTATGGCACTACCTCCTCGAGCTCACATCGTGGGGACGGTCGCTGCGGCCAGCCGCGATTGGGAGTTTATGCGCTTGGAAGCGCTAACCGGGTTACAACAAGAAGCCGGTGGGGTTGTCGTGGCCCCGGCCGAAGCCGTGCGCCAACGCATGGCTCCGCTGCCCCGGGATCTCTCGATTACGGTGGAGCCGGGTCGCGTGTTGGCACCAGGGGCCTTGGCAGAACGTTTGGTGTCGATAGGTTACGAACGTGAGACGGAGGTAAGCCTGCCCGGACAATTCGCTTGGCGTGGCGGGGTGATGGACGTATTTTCTCCCGGGCAGGATCCGATTCGTTTGGAATGGTTCGACGATGAAATCGACTCAGTGCGGACGTTCAGTATCGAAAATCAAAGAAGTATCGAGAGTCGTCAAAGAGTGGGGATCGGACCGGCTCGTGAATTGTTGCTCGATGACAGCGCTCGAGCGCGAGGGATTTCCAGAATTAGCGCTGAGGCCAAAGAATTGGTGCGCAACCTCCGGGCTATGGGTCAACCGGAACGCGCCATCAAGGCAGAAGCGCGCTATGAAGAAGTATTGAGCGCTCTGGCCGAAAAGCGGACGCTTCCGGGGTTGGATCGCTTTCAGAGTGCCTTTTACCGCTTACAGCCTTTGACTGCATTTTTTGGTCGTCCGCCATTGGTGGCTTATATCGATTCGCCTCGAGTGGCCGAAGCGTTTCGTGGCAAGGATCTCGAAGAACAGGAAAGTTTTCGGTCCTGGACCGAGCGCGGAGAACTCATTTTAACTGAAACGGAAAGCAGCTATGACGAGAGTGCGGTCTACCAGGAACTCAAAGCGCACGCATTAGCTGAGGTCAGCTTGGATTTGATGGCGCACGGACACAGTCATCGGGGGGATCATTCACTGGCTTTGGTGGGAAGACCGGCACCGAAAATTCACGGTCAGGACGATCTGTTGCAAAGTGAACTCAACCATCTCAAAAAATCGCGGCAGCGAGTGGTGATGGTGGTCCGAGACAGCGAAGCCGAGCGGCTGATGACCGACCGTTGCCTCGAAGCAGACATCGTGGTCGGCACGGGCATGCCTTCCCCTGGGGGAGTGGGCATCGTTCACGGTCAACTCAACCAAGGGTTTGTCTTGCCCGAGCTCGCGCTGGTCGTGTTCGGTGAATCGGAGTTGTCTGGACGCGAGATCCGACCGAGTGTGCCCCGTAAACGCTATACCCAAGGTGGAGTGAACCTCAAGGAACTGTCTCCGGGCGAACTGGTGGTGCATATCAGTCACGGAATCGGGCGATATCTTGGAATTGAGACCTTGATCATTCAGGGTCAGCATAAAGATTATCTCAAGGTGGAATACGCCGCCGAGGATACGCTGTATGTGCCGGTTGACCAACTGAACTTACTACAAAAATATGTTGGCGTAGAAGGGCGAGAACCTAAGCTGTCGCGAATGGGCAGCGGCGAGTGGTCTAAAGCTAAAGAGCGGGTGCGTAGATCCGTTCGCGACATGGCCGATGAATTGGTGCGTCTTTATGCCATCCGAGAATCGCGCCCCGGATTTGCCTTTCCAGCCGATACGCCTTGGCAGGCCGATTTTGAGGCCGCCTTTCCTTACGAAGAGACCCGGGACCAACTCACCGCCATTGCGGAAATTAAACGGGACATGGAGAAGAGTCGTCCCATGGATCGGCTGCTGTGCGGCGACGTGGGCTACGGGAAGACCGAAGTGGCCCTGCGCGCTGCCTTTAAGGCGATTATGGCTGGCAAGCAAGTGGCAGTCCTAGTGCCGACGACCCTCTTGGCGGAACAACATTACGCCACCGCCAAGACGCGCATGGCGGGCTATCCGGTGAGTGTCGAAGTCATCAGCCGATTTCGCAGCCAAGGTCAACAAAAAGAAATCTTGAGCCGCCTGGCCAAGGGTCAAGTGGATCTCCTCGTAGGGACGCATCGGTTGCTGAGTCAGGATGTGAAGTTTCAAGATCTCGGCCTGTTAGTGGTGGACGAAGAACATCGCTTCGGGGTTGCCCACAAAGAACGGATCAAAGCGATGAAGGAGCACGTAGACGTTTTGACCTTGTCGGCGACGCCCATCCCCAGAACACTGCATATGGCGATGATTGGAATTCGCGATATGAGTCTGATCGAGACGCCGCCCCAGGATCGCCTGCCCGTTGAAACCTTAGTCGCCGAATTCGACCAAGATTTGGTTCGCGAAGCGATCCGACGCGAGATTGACCGTGGTGGACAAGTCTTTTATGTGCAAAATCGGATCCGGGCGATGGACGCTTCGGCGGCTCGGTTGATTGAGATGTTTCCTGATCTCAGGGTGGCGGTGGTGCACGGCCAAATGGACGCGAATCGGATCGAGGATACGATGGCCAGGTTCATCGACCAAGAATACGACATATTGCTAGCTACCAATATTATCGAGTCGGGACTGGATATCCCCAATGCCAATACGTTGGTGGTCGAAGACGCGGACCAGCTGGGCCTTGCTCAACTCTATCAATTGCGGGGCCGCGTGGGCCGTTCCACACGCCTGGCCTACGCGTACTTTACGTTTCGCCGAGATAAGTCATTGAGTTTGGAAGCGGAGAAGCGGCTTGAGGCCATTCGCGAGTTCACAGAATTGGGCGCGGGCTATCAGATTGCGCTCCGGGACCTGGAAATTCGCGGTGGGGGTAGTCTACTGGGGGCAGAACAGCATGGCTATGTGGATGCGATAGGGTTTGACTTGTATACTCAACTTCTGGCGTCCGCCATACGGGAACTGAAGGGCGAACTGCAAACGGTAAGGGTGGAACCGCAAATCGACTGTGGTGCTGATGCGTACTTGCCCGATGCATATATTTCGGATTCGCGCCAAAAAATCTCGGTATACAAGCGTATGGTCGCCGCTCAGTCGCTGGAAATGGTGGAAGAGTTGGGCGAGGAATTGGTGGATCGCTTTGGCACCTGGCCCGAACCGGTGGTTCGGTTGATGGAAACCGCCAGAATTCGGGTGTTGGCGTCGAGCTTGGGTATTTCTTATGTAGGCCGAGAGCAGAGCCGTTTGGTGATGCGCAGTGTCCCGGAGTCCCCGATCACCGGAGAGGCCTTAGCGGCTTTGGCCCGGCGATATTCGGGGCGAATCTTGCCTACGGTAGGAAAGGTGCCTGAACTGGCAATTAGACTAGAAACCAAGATGGGCCAGGCGGGTTCGGTGGAGGAAACCATGGCGACTGCCGTCGATGTTTTGACTATCTTAAAAGGGGCAATTCCGAGTGATATTGAGGAGAAGAGTGGTTAGTCTAGCTCTACTGGTGGTAGCGGTGACGCTTTCAGGTTGCGGTAGCCGAGATGCCTCTTCTCAAACTTTAGCGCTAGTCAACGGTCAGCCCATTACACAGACCATGTGGCGCACTGCCTTGATGGCAACCAAGGTGGTGACCGGGACCACCCTTTCTCCCCAAACGAGCGCCAAACGGGCTGAAGTACAGAGCCTGGTGCAACAACAAGTGGTGGTCGACTATGCGCTAGACCATCGTCTGCTTACCCGGAAAGAGGGCGCCAGCCAGGCATCGGCCTATATTGAGCGCACACTGCGTCCACGCTACCATGGGCACCTAAGTCTAGTCCTCAAAAACGCGAATCTCAGTGCGACCGCTTTTAGAGAGTATGTTGCCAAC
>JAMCVM010000029.1:0-280 GCA_023475835.1 Bacillota bacterium
GCTGGCATGGAATCGTGATGAGCAGTGAGTCATCGCGAGATTGTCTGAGAACTCACCGGCATCCCTTGCGCGGTAAGGGATTCGGCGAGATGTTCGAGGCTTTTGTTTGTCCATAATCACGGCGATTCTGGGTCTCCTTGAGGGCTTTCCTTCACGAGACCCAGCAGTGCCGTTTCAATATCCGGATAGATCTTCGTGATCGACTTGCGGCCACCCCCAACCCGCCGGATGCGATCTTTCGGTACGGACTGCACCCCAGGCCACTAGTCGTGACCTAGTT
>JAMCVM010000029.1:290-25088 GCA_023475835.1 Bacillota bacterium
GAGGATAAGCCGGTAATCTCTGGGACCATCCGTTGGTCTCCCCGCCCGACCGAATCGGCCATGGCCGCACCGACCAAGCGTTTTGTCTTTTCGTCCAAATGCGGTTGCAATAGGCTAAAGAGGCGCGTATATCGCGAGCGATCGAGATCAGCGATTTCATCAAGGGGTATCACTCCGTTTCGTTCAAAGTCATAACGAAGCGTAGCAAATCCCAGAGACATTTTTCCGCCCCGTTCCTAGGAGCTTGTCCATTTATTGCCGTCTTTCCAGTCTATTCCACAACATCTGTGGTTATGATTTGTTCGCAATACGTATATGTTGTGTTGATCCGGGAGGAAAATCGAATTAATGGACAGGCTCCTAGGACGTCCGTAGGGATTCTCCCTGCGGACGTCCGGATCCCTAAACCTTTATTGTATGCTCCGTAACATTAGATGTCCAAAGGCGATTCGCCCCAAAGGAAGGTTAATATTTCAAGGCTCCTTACCGCTATACCCGAGTGCGACGGACGCGCCAAGGCGCCTTTTGCTTAGACGGAGTCCATTGGTACTCCTCGTCCCTCGAACAGGCGGGGGAACGATCACGTGACATTTGCTGTAGGGCAAATATACGGTCCACAGGCAGCGGTGGTCGACGCTGCCGCCACCACCTTCGACCCGGTTGGTAGGTCGTATACGGCAAGCAAACCGCACCCTGAGCCTATCGCGATCGCCATACTTACCGGCCATGATCTGCGCAAGATTCTAACTCGTCCTCCGTGCGTTGTGCGCTTACGACGAAATCGTTATGGCCCTCGGGATACCATTCTCAAACAGATCGGATTGATTGCTCCTGGTTACTGGGTACTCACTCCTTCTTGAGGTCTAACATCGCATATCGCCAACAGATTTCTACGTTTTCCCACACCCGATAGATTAGTGTTCAGGGGTGCGATTTAAGAAAGGAATTCCGACGCGCATCCAAGTATCCGTGGTTTCATGCCATTATTTTTGAAATGAGAAACAGATGCTATAGCGCCTAAACGGGGGCGTTTGTACCTTGGGCGATAGCCTCGATCCTATACTGGTTGAAGCCTTAACGAGCAGGTTAATTTCTGTCGATGATCTCTAATGGTGAGGATGGAAGATTCGCTGGTTCAAACAGGACCCTTCGAATCATTTTCGGCGATATGCTATTGTACATTCACACAGTCGATTTCAAGACCGCTCGACGCGCAGCGGGCGAGAGAATCAATGGCATTACAGGGATCATGGCTCTGGAGGTGCTGAATATGCACGTATTTGACTGGATAATTGGCGGGCTTGCCATCATCGTTGGAGCCCTTTTGTTACTGTTCCCTTCCACATACTGGCTTGTTGCTGAGTCTTGGAAATCTAGCGATGCAACCGAACCGTCCGACACATACCTTTTCTTTACCCGTGTCGGAGGAATAATCACTATGGTGCTCGGTGCTGTGGTGTTCCTACTAATGATACTAAGTCAGCAGTATTGAAAGAGTTCCCTAGGCTAAACCCAGTTGCAACTCCACCCGAGCCGTATCCCAGCATCGCTCCGCTAGCGCCTCGGAAGCATTTTTGATCCCACCATCGCAACCACGTTTTCGAGAACTGGGGTCCATCCTAAAAGCTGGTCAGCGGTGGTTGCAAGCCTAGCCGCGAAGTTGTTTCGCGCTTCATGATAACGCCTAAGGCTGTCGCGAAACTCGTCGTTGCGCCAAAGAATGATCTCCATCTCTCAATGAGTCAGCACCACTCTCATCGAATTTCCCTGGACCTGATGATTTTCCAGTATTCTTGACAAATCTGCGCATGCTTCACAATATCGCTCTTACCGACTCAAGCTCAGGGGCATCGTTGAAACGGGCCTTCAGCCAGGCGACGGGACTCGCTTCGTAGGTTTCTAAAAGCATATGAAACCACCGCTCTGCAACTGTCAACCGTTCCAGACAGTAGGCTAACACGTCCGCTGGGTGCACAAGCGAAAATCGATACCGCCGACGATAGGTCTCCCTAACGAGCGGCCACGCGTGTCGAAGGACCCGGTGCGCCTCGCGAAAACAGCACCCCTCCGGCAACCATGGGTCAAACGCAACAAAATCGGAGGCGCTCATTGAACTCTCATCAGCGTGAATTCGGTAATGTTTGACCGACGGCATGGATAAGGGCCAACGCTTTGCTGGGCCTTATCACTCCCTCATGTGGTTTGAAAATCCTTACCCGGAAAACATTGGTGCGCATCGATAACCAACCCAGGGCGCTTGACTGCTTAAGCTTCTCCCAAGATCGAGTTCCATGGCCGATTATTGTGGCTAACTCCTTTCGCTAGGTTTTGGCTAAGTCAGAAGTCATTTTTTCTAGCTCGAGGCTCAATGGCCCCAAGCCCTCCGAAAAGCAATCGGAAGTTGACCCCCTTCTGGCTTCGCCCAGGAAGGGAATGCGCGTGCGTCGTGTTCAACCCTTAACCGCTAGCGATCGTCCGACGGCGTCAAAATGGCCAAAATTCTGCGCGGTATCACGACGAGTTCCCCTCGAGGACTCGTTCAGTTCAAGCGCAGCGACCATCCGTCCTCCTCTCGAACATCACGCCCATCCATGGGCGAGAGCCCAACGTCCATACCATTCAGGTAAACAGTCTCGACACACGCGTTCCACCGGTTGCAGCCATTGCTCGTGAAATGTTCCGACATAGCGGTAAGAAAACTCCTGACCGCACTCGATACATGGCAATGATGTCGAAAGCAACCGTTCATTATCGGATTCATTCACATCGAGTATCGCCTGCCTAGCATTCATCGCCTTGATACCCCTTTCTTTCGTCGACCGTTTTGCAACAGGGACCAACGTTAAAAATAACCCTTTCTTTCGTTCTTGTCATCGTCCCTTGCACTGTCAATCCCCATTTAATTTTTCAAGAAAACCCTGATTCGCAAAATACCCAAGGGAATCCCTTCGATCTTTCGGTTGCCTCCTCGGCCACTGAGATTCATCCTGCAGTAGTGAGCGCAGGCACTGCCCGCATCGACAGTGACTCATCCTGAAATCGATACCGCCACCACGGAGAAGTCGTCTAAAAGCGGCGCTAGAACCCTTGGAAGGGCCCATTGCGCTACGGTGTGGACAAACACGGCTTTATTCGGATTTGCAGACCCCTATACACGTTGAATGCAGACCTAGCGCAGCCCTTATTGGCAAGGTTGAGTCTCCTCAGCGGGTTTGGGACCTCCGTCATAGCTTCGACGGGCAGCTCGACGCTCATCGGGTTTGCTCTGCCTTCTAACCTGGCTGAACTCAACCTCCAGTCTGCCCCGCGGTGCAGCACCGCAAGATCAGGCAGGTGGGACTTCTCCCTTGCCGGTCAGGCTCCCTAGCAACTCCAATCCGCAGAGCCATGCTCTAAGCTCACGAATCGATTGTTTGCGCCGCTGCAGCAGGGAGTCCTGCATCGTTAGGCCACAAGCGATCTTTTCGTCGTGTAATCGGTCATGGACGTCGATAAGATGGGAGAGATGTTAGAGATTGTCCGATGTCGCTGCTAAGACCGCTCCCATTCTTCCGCTCGCCGTCGAAGATCGATGGCTAGTTCCGGATATTGCGCCAATTCTCTCCAGGCGGCTGGATCCTTGGGAAATCGGATGAATTGGTTCAACCGCTCTATCGTCCACTGCGGATACGGCCGCTCTCTCCATCGCAGAACATCGCCTGCGGCAAGCACGCACTCTTTCAGCACCCGAAAGTAACGGCCCGTTCGCCCCTCGCGAACCACGATAGCGAGGAGGTCAGCCACCTTCAGTTGATCAGCCTGTTTGAAGCAAGGGATGCGAGGTTGGCTCACTTGCAGGGTTGCTGTGCCAACATCCACGATGTCACCCAAGCAAAAGTCTTGTTCGGTCAATGAGCCATCAGCCACAGTCGACGCCAGAGTAAGATTTTCACCAAGTATCCCCGGGGGATGGACCAACCAGCAAGGTCCGAAAATCTCTGCAAATGTCCTAAGAAATGGGCATGAACCGCCTTGTCAAGACCTCCGTGGTGACGCAAATCGGCTTGCCCGTCTCCACATAGATTAGTTCGGCTGATGAAGACTCCCTCAGCAACGGCCTTCTTTTCTATCGCCGTCTGTTAGGCTGGGCCATCTAACTCGCCGACCTTCGAGGACTTCCGATATCCAAGCCGAGGTTGACCCACGTTGACCGACAGCACGCAACCCAAACCGTCCATTTTCGCCCAATCCCTCCTCGACTGCCCACGGGCAGAGCGGCCTCGGATGTTTGTTTCCCCGCCAACCTATCTTTTTGCACCGAGGCGAGTCCGCTCGTCGGTATCATAACGATGTAGGGCCCTCTTTATCTGCTTGTCAAGATCCACTGCCGCCTATCTTTTCGCCTCCGACTGGTTTGGCGAGGGTCGCCAGGCCAGCATGGATTTCACTACGTGCACTCAGGAGGATTTAACCTGCAACCGAAAGGAAAAATCGACCCGGGTCCGCTCAATCATTGACCAGCTCGAACGAAGACACCCAGTCCCAAGGCATAGCCCCTATCCATCCGCAGAGCCTGAATTAGGGCGTAGCTAATCTCACACTTTTCATTTTCGACACCGTCTCGTTCACTTAGACGCCCACAAAGGACTTTTGCTCGGTAAATCTAGGATACGTCGAGATCTCCATTTGTCCCCGTCGACGTTCGATACGTTCCACTTTCCAATTCGGGTTAATCAACCAGTCTAGTGTCCACGCCCGTTCTAATTCCCTTCCCAAGTCAGTCAACACTCGCTGATGCGGTGGACCTCGGTCTCGAACCGATGGCAGGGCACGATAGCTGATCCCGTCACTTTCGATCCCGCGGATACGTCGAGACGGATGGTGGGGACCGCCGATGTCCATATCGATTCGATGGTCCAACGCTTCAAGGTGTCGAAGACAGGACCACGCCCGAGGGGTTAGGCCTGAGCTACTCAGAGGTTTCGAGGGAAATACCGACATAAACCCCTGAGTAGTTACTATCTGACCCGGTGGAGACGTTGGTGGAACCCGATGGCTTGGTGCGCACCCAAAGCCAAGGCTCCCGTGTCTGATCGCATCCCCTACCAACCGACGACGCTCACAGTCACTAAAGACCCGGTCCATCGGCTGGGCTCAGGACCCATCAAGGTCGCGAGTGGCCCTCGATGGCAATCGCCTGCGGGATGGCTCCGTGTTAACACCCGGGCGTCGCTGCTCCCGCTCCGGCCAAAATTGCCGAGGGTTGAGCGGAATCATCTCTGCGTAGCGCTGGCGAAGCGCTCGGGCAGCGACCGGCGGCACGCCACAGCGACGCAGTTCGTGTTCAAATGCCATTGCTCCCCGCCAGCGTTGGTAAAAAACGGCGGGCACAATCCATCCCAACCGCCCCAGCATCATGACGACTTGGCCCACGATGCGCCAAATCACGCCAATCTTACGCATAATCGACGTCACGGAGTACTACTGGTCGACACCGACGAGAATCCCGAGGAGTTCAGCGCACCCAGCAAATCCTTAAATGAAATCATGTAATCGCCGGCCATTTTGAGCGCCATCTCTTGAGGAATCCCCGCTTCCAGCAGTTCCTTGTAAAGGCCGCCGACTGCCTGACCCACGTGGCGTCCGGCTTCGGCCGAATACACGGTTTTAAGAATATTGCTGATAAGGTCGGGCACCTTGGAAGAAACCGCATCCAATAGTTCGCTGACTTGCTGAGCCTCAGAATTTTGGTAGGACATCGCGTGACACGCTCCTTACGAAGATTTATAAATCGTTGGTCAAGATGCAGCGGTAGCCAGCAGCACACACCAAATCGCTTCGCGCACAGTGCGGCTCGCCATGATTACTGGGGAAAACAAGGCCAGCAGCAAAGAAGCCTCCGACTTCATCTCCTCGGCCTGAGTCGTGGCCAGATGTACCGCCTGCCATACTTCAGCCAGCACCATCGGAGGGGCTTCAATCGAGCCTGCCTGAACGGTGGTAGCCAATCGCGTCCATTCCACTAAGGCGGATCGGCAGTCACCACACCCCGCAATATGTTGCCATAAAGGGCGCTGCTGATGGCGCGCCAGCGACCCATTTACCAACCAGGGCAATTCGTCTTGCATCGAGGCGCATGATGGATTAGACATCTTCCAAGGCCTCCTCTTGCCAGTGACGCCGGATTCTAGCCACCCGACTCTTAACCGTGCCGATCGGAATGCCCAGCACCTGAGCCACTTCCCGATACGACAATGCCTCAACAAATACGAGATGGGCCAGTTCTCGGTCGCTCGAAGACCATTCGGCCAAAATGGCCCGCATCTCCACAGCCAAATACTCCGACTCACTCTTCGGATCAGGCGTCACATCCCACCCATCCGCCTCGACTGATTGGACACTAATCCGTGGTTGTTGTTTCCACGCATCGGCGCGCTTGTGGCGAGCAATCCCGAAAATCCAGGCTGTCGTCGATCCTTCGCAAAACGCTCGAGCGTCTCTCCAGACGGCCAAAAATGTATCTTGAAGCGCCTCCTCGACCACTTCTTTCGATAACTCGCGGCTCGCCAAATATCGATAGACCCGCGGCGACATCCGACGATACAGCCGTTCAAAGGCTTGGCCATCTCCTTCACCCACTTGCCGCAGGATCGATTCTAGGGCCTCAGGATGGTCCGGATTACAATGAAGCGGCAGTGCACTCACCTCACACTCTATACATCGCAAAAACGCACCGATTGGTTCGCGGCCGTTTAAATATTTTTCGATCTGTACGGTTGTTCAGATTGGCAGCCTACCGGCATCTCGCTAAAGCATCGGGCCACCCATTGCCACCCCCATTCGCCGTCCGTGCACCAGCGGTCGAGCTCATGATTGCGCAAGAGGATCGTCGTGCTCGTTAAGCAGGTCGACCCGTCGAGCGACCCACGCATCCTCTGATGTTTTTGGCGGTCTGCCACACAGCGACCGTTCGCCTTTTCCCCCCGGTTGCTGGAATGACGCAACCCCAAGACCTGGCGTAACGCATAGCACGGAATCTCCTCGCGATGACGCTCCAAATCGTCGATGGTTTGATGGAGCCATTTCTGCCGTTTGATGCGATCGGGACTCAGGGGCTGTAAATACGTGATCGCATCGTCCCCTCGCCCCAGCTAAAGGTAGCCGGTGAGGGGGTGTAGCACCTCTTTGCGAATCTCCCGCCCGGCGAGGGCCATACTCAAGTACTCGCCGCACTGCTTCTCAAGATGATACCAATCTGAACGCGTCGGTAGGGATGGGACCCAATGTTGTCAGGTTAAGGAATTTTCGATCAAACGTTGGCCAGATATCAAGCACTCTTGAGTGTGGTAACGACTCCGGATCGCGGCGATTCGGCGCGAGTCGCCAAAAAAAGCTGAACCTTCGCGCCACCTTCCAGTATTCTGGCACTGGAGGGGGTAATAATGCCCAGTAATAACGTTGGATCTTATCCATGCCGTCGGTCCAATATGAAAAGGTTGCGATTTCGGGAGCGATCCAAAGAACGTCCAAAAGATTTTACCCGCGCCGGTGCGCCACGAAGGTGGATAAAATCCCAGGTCGTGATGAAGCTTTTTAGCCGGATTTCCCGCTAACAATCTGAAAATGTTGGCAAATGGGCGTCAAGATTGGCGTTGTGGGCCTGGCCTGCGGAAACCGGCAGATTTTATGCGAATTTGTGTTTGTTTAGATAAGTATCGGCTCGCCTTTTGCCTCTTGGCCCGTGGTGAGAAGGTCATCGGCCCAGCGCAGACCTGATCCAGGACATGATTGCCGAAGACCCGGCATCCGCTGCGAGCCGACTTCTGCATCGACGATTGGGTGGTCATACCGCTCGCCTCGCGAGCGGTATGAGGGCGGGTCGGACTCCCCTCCGTCACGGGTCCGTCGGATTGGCCCGAATGCAACCGAGAGCCATGGCCAACCTGACCACCAGGGCCCACCGACATCGCATTGGCTTGACGCTTCGAATGGTATACCATTCGAAGCCAAAGGATCCGTCTAGCCGGCGATTGACTCGTTTTACCGCGGTACGAGCTGGATATTCCTGGCCCCCACGTAGCTCGTCCGGTCGATCGGCGTGAAAACCCGGCGATCAGTGTCTCACTCAATCCGAAGCCGATGCTTGACGGGGCCCTCCTCGCTACCTTTCGAGACACCTCTGAGACGTCCACCGGGCACACCTTTTTTTTGCGTGAACCGGTCTGATTTGAGCCCCTCGTTGGCCATCGTCCGCTTGATCCCCGTGCCCGGGTCGTCACATTCGACGACTCCCTGGTAGTCGTACGTGATATAGTCATAGCCCGGTCGCCCATGGCGGATCTCCCCATCCTTCCATAGATTCCGGATTTCGATGACGGGGTTCATCCGATAGGCGTCCCGAAGTTCGGTGCCGAGGGGCCCACTGCCGTACCCCTGGTCGCCCGCCAAGACCCGAGCGGCTTTCAGAGCCAAGGGGTGGCGCTTCGCCAGTGGCGCGAGCAAGATCGACGCTTTGGTCCCGGCGAACGCGAGAGGCCCTGCATCCGTGGAGTCGACCAGGAGGTAGAATTTGGGGCAAGCCCCTTTGTCGAGGCCTGAAACCCGCACTTCTTGGTGAAAATGTGGGAAAAAGTCCATTTTACCCGGTCCCGAAACCCTGGCCTATCGCGACTTTTCCAGCAACCGAAAAAGCTCACTGCGGAGATCCCTTGACAGCACCAGACCTTTGTCACACCCTTAGTCTACATGACGAGAGCAGAAGGGAGGGTGCCTGGCGGAGCGCGGTCGATAAGTACACGTAACCCGACGGCGCACAGGGTTGTTGGTACTGCCATGCCAATGAAGTCCGGGCCAGGCGACGGGGATGTACATTCCGCATTACTACCGCATCGAGGATCGCGATCAGATTAGCGAATATTTGACGCGGTATCCGTTCGGCATATTGGTGGCATTTGACGGGACTAAACCTATTGCCGTGCACGCCCCCTGGGAGTGGCGTGAACAGGACGGGCGCTTATTCTTGGAAGGCCATGTGGCGCACAATAATCCGATATGGCAGGTGGCGCCCCACCATGCGGAAGTTCTCACTATCTTTCAAGGTCCGCACACCTATATTTCACCGTCGTGGTACCGCGAACAGAATGTACCGACGTGGAATTACGTCGCCATTCATGTATATGGCGCCTGTCAGATTATGGACGACTCTCAACTCGAAACGTTTCTGGTGGGGCTGTTGGCGCGCTATGAAGGCGGACGTTCCAATGCGCGCTTGTGGCATACTCTAACGGAGGATTTCCGCCGTCAACAGATGCGTGGCATTGTCGGTCTCACGGTTGATGTCGCGCGAATTGAGGCGGCTTGGAAAATGAGCCAAAACCGCAAGGACGCGGATTTTCGGAATATCGCCGACAGGTTGGGTTCATCCGGAGAACCCCAAGACATCGAAGTGTCGAAAGTGATGAAGACAGTGCGGCCGGGATTGTTTGAAGATCCGGGGTGAGTGGCATTGCTGGGCAGGTCATGAGCGGTTAGCGGATTGTACCTATGGTGAACCCGGTACGCACGGTGGAGATTCGTCCAAAGTTTTCGAGGCTTATTTTGTGAAAAACGGGCCCAGGGCTCTGTCTTCCCTCACAAATAAAAGTACTTGAAACCAATTCGTTACCTCAAATTAAAATGTTCTGAAATCCTATCATAAATGCAAGTGAATCAGGTCGCGGTCAGGGGCTGGCCAGTCGCCGTCAAATCGTTTGGCAGGCTTTTTGTTCCTCGACGGCATAATGGGTATTTTGGCTCACGCTGTTTGTCTATGGTTTGGGCAAGTCTGTAATCATCACTTCTAGCCTAATTCCGAAGTGGCACTGGCGGTCGGGGAACTCCCCAATGGGCAGTCCCCGCATTCGCTGACATGCATCCTAAGATGAATCAGGTAGCAGGGCGACATCCCAACTCTGTGAGGAAAATACCCCTTTGTTTCTTTACTGGAAGTAGGAACTCTGGGATCATTTTAGGCCATCGCCTCCACTTGGAGAATGGAACCTGACTCATCTTAAGAAGCAGGTTCGCTGGTGGGCGTAGACAGTCGTGTCAAATCCCAAGGTATTTGGCCAGGGAAGTCTCACATTGCGTGACCGTCTCGAAGGCGACTTGGTTTTAGCACAGACCGAATCGATGGGCAGCAGTTTCCTGGGCATCCATTCGCCCCGTTGCAGCCTGAAAGGCTGTAACCCAGGCGCCATGAAGACTGCTTTTGGTCCGCACGAGCAGATTACCCAGCGTGACGAGGAGACGAGTCCGCTTGCCGCACGACGTTTACTCAGGGGTCGTTTTTTTACCTCGGTCGGACCGAACAAGGTGCACAGCACATTACAGAATCTGATGCCAAAGCCCGACCAAGACGGCTCCGGTCCCAGAGAACCTGCTAGGTTCCCCCGTTAGCCGAGTCGAATTGACTCGCGAGTTAAACCCGAAAACCTTTGTCGGGCATGAATGGTGAAAATCAGGAAACCTTTGGCCGTATGGTGGCGTTGTAATCGATAGAGTCCCTATTCCAAAGGAGGCAAATCACGTGCAAGCAAAATCTTGGTGGCTCGTTGGAGCCCTCAGTGTCGGAGTCGCCGCATTGACCGTGCTACTTCCGGCAGCGCGCTATGCACCCGCGAGTACCACGACCACAAAGGATCGGCTCATTAGTGTGACCGGTAGTGCCTTAGTCACGTTGCCCGCAGCAACCACAGTGTCGCAGTTAAACCTGAACTTAAATATCAACAACGCTCCGGCGACGGGGAAGGCAGAAACTGAATTATCCCAAGAAACCGCCGCGGTGACCGCCGCAGTCGAACAATTGGGAGTCCCTGCTGATCAAATCAGCATTACCAACCAAAGTCTTAATCTCAGCGGGGGTAAGGATGCTAAATCGTCAGCCACCCTCAACGCCTCCGAGACGATTTTAGTCAATGCCCCGTTGGCCAAAGTCAATGCAGTGTTGAGTGCCATGGAATCCGGGTTAAAGCCGTATGCTAAGGACGGGAATTATTATCTCAATGCCAATCCCGGTCCAGCCACGTCCGTCCTCAATGCCCCGCCCCAAGGTCTCGACCAAGCCATTGCCGCAGCCACCAAGGAAGCGACCACTGTGGCCAGGGCAATGGGTGTCACTCTTGGCCCAATCCAGTCGGTGACCCAGGAATCCTTCAACGGCAACGGCCTACAAGGAGCGAACCAAGTGGGCACCACCGTTCAAGTCGTGTTCACAACCACGGGGTAGGGCTCATCTCCAGCGCCATTCCTTCAGTAGACGAAAGACCCCAATCACACTATGGTCTTTCGTCCCTGTTGGAACCATTTCTTCTTGCCGGTCCGAGGGCCGCCAGCAATGGTGTCAACTTAACGATGGCCGAATTAACTCCCTGGCCGGCATAATAGGATAACGGATAAGGCCCGTTGAGGCTTTCGTGATGATTGGGGAGGCTGTGTGGATCGTGACGTGCTCGACGCACGTAAATTGATAGGGTCTCCAGAGAGACTTCGCCGTCGATGAGCATCTGCTGAGCCTCGTGGGCATAGGGTATCCCTCCGACGAAACCTCTTATTCAGTCGAATATTGCGCCTTATGGATATTGCATCTGATGGAGTTTGAGGCGGGTTGCTCCCTTTAGCCCATCACCCTGACGGGAACGGTGACGTTTATAGGAAAACCGATGGGCCCGTCGTGCGAACCGACAGGGATAGCTGCGATTCGGCCGAATGGGTGTGACATGCCGCTGCAGCTCGTTGATTGACTCCTGTTGGCGCTAATGCAATCTGTCACCACTTCAGCTCCCTTCCATTCCATTCCCGAACTGCGCCGAGGACTTTCGGACGGGCAAAAGGCTGTCGTTCGAGAATGCTGCTTCAGCCGACACGACCGAGACCGATCCTGCCGACCAGACGACCTTCTTGGAGCCCATGATGTTTGATTGGTCTCTCTGCTCCACCGATTGGGAAGTGGACTCCCTGTATTCCTCTTTTCGCTTTTTGTTTAGCGAATCTTTTCGACTACGCTTCGAATGGTTTCCGGCCGAATATACCGCTGACACGCGTGTTCTAATTCCGGGGACACCAATCCCTGGGTTCCCATTCCCAAGATTCCTTTTCCCTTCGAGCGCAATAATTCCACCGCCCGCTCAAAATCCCCATCGCCGCTCAGAAGGCCGGCCACGTCATACCGATCGGCTGTATTAAACCAATCATCAAATTGTCGTTTCCTGACTTGCGGAACTTGAGTTCTAATGAATTTTTGTCTGCGATTGGCGGCGACTTCACGGTGAGAGCGCAGGCCATAGCCAAATCTCGATAGAGGCAAGGCCTAGGTTCGGCCCGGCTCTCGGAGCACAGCGATGGAACCCAGACCTTCCCTGGCCCCCTCGATGGATGTGACCAACGGCGTCGTACGCCGATGCTTCGACTCCACGGCTCAGAACGTGGCACCGGCGCCAGGCCTTACCCCACCTACACTCCTGAAACCGTAGGCCAACTATTTCGCATCATCGCTCTGAATGCCCCACCCATCTGACCGCTACCCGTAGGCCATATGGCCCCCTGGTCCGCAACCTCCCTGGCCCTCACGACTCTCGCCACCAGGTCTCCCACGGGGTGACCGGCAAATGGCGCTTATGTCGCGTTGCCTGATAGCGCCGGATAATCATTGCTGCCGCCTCATCTGACACTTCCTGACCTTCCAGGAAATCGTCAATGATTGGATACCCCAGTCCTAATTCGGCCTCGTCAGTCTGCCCTGGACGATCATCGAGCAAGTCGGCGGTGGGCACCTTGTTGAGTATCTTTTGGTCGGCGCCGAGCACTTCCAATAGTTGTCGTCCCTGACGCTTACTAAGGCCCGACAGTGGGGTGACGTCAACTCCCCCATCTCCGAACTTGGTGAAAAATCCTGTGACGGCTTCGGCAGCGTGATCGGTCCCGACGACAAGCAGGTTAAACTGGCAGGCTATCCGGTAATGAACGGTCATCCGCTGCTGAGCCTTTTGATTGCCCTTGTTGTAATCACTCATCGTCACTCCAGTCGCTGCTTCGAACGCGGATACAGCCCCATCCACCGCCGATTGAATATTCACCGTATAGACCCGATCAGGGCCAATAAATTCGAGCGCACGCTGAGCGTCGGCTTCGTCGTGCTGGCTCCCATAGGGTAATCTCAGCGCAATGAACACATACGGTTTAGGGTCCCGCGCCCGAAGTTCCTCGACTGCCATTTGACATAGCCGACCGGCCAAGCAGGAATCCTGCCCCCCTGAAATGCCAAGCACATACCCCTCGGCACCGGAATCGATCAAATATTCCTGAAGAAAGGTCACCCGGTGTTGGATTTCGTCGTGTGGCACAATTTGCGACTTCACGCCGAGCTCTTGAGCAATCGTCGCCTGCATTTTTGTCATCAGGGATCCCCCTGTCTTTCTGTCCTAGCATGGTCGCGATCCCCATGCCTTGATGAGTATTGGTCTCAGACCTTTGGTGCTCGGTGGCAACCGACTCCCCACCGCGTGACGGGTCCCATGCTCTTCGGAGCGTCTCACTAAAAGGCCGAGCAAAAAACTTGCACACCCATTTCATATCCATTTTATCACGACTAATTCGATCCTCCCCGACTCTTCGGTGGTTTCCAAGTGATGGGCAAGGCCGTCTCAGGACATCAGGCGCGGCTCTAACTGATGCCGTCAGTTTACTCCAAGGTGCCAACATAGATCAGATGAGCACGGTGCCCAGGTTGAATCGTCTTCCCCCATGGCGCCCCACCCTCGAGCGCACCACAACCTATCCGTCACCGCCGAACTTGGACTCCGAAGTTAAATCGCCTCGTCCTCTTGGGGATGCCCCGCGCAAAATGCTCACCTATTCCGCGTGCCGGGCCGCGCGTAGCCCTTTACAGGCTTAGCGTAGATTATCGAGTAGGCTGCAGGCGCCGTAGTTTAGGTGAACTGTCGCTCCGTTTGCTGCCTCTTTCGATGGACAGTGCCTCAGTACGCCACCCTGCCCGATTTCCTGCAACCTCTCTAAAATTCCGTCGGCCGGTTTTCCCGGATACGGCTTCAAACGACTACTCCACCCGGAGTCTGCCTCGGCTAGCCGAGGTTCAAAGGCACCCGCCTATCCACCCCCACTACCCCGAGTTGGCTCCGACCTACGGGTCTCCCTTCAAGGTCGCAGTCCTCGAGCCGAAGCTCTTGCCACGACCGCGAGTACCATGAGTCGTCCACCGGTCCTTTCCTCGCCGAGGGTTATGTTGTCCCCCAGGTCCTCAGTACTACGACCCGATCTGCCAGGCTTGGCGCCACTCCCCGATTTCACGGGGTACGCTTATACGGGCAGCCCTGCCCTTCGCGGGCGCTCCAGACGGGCCCCAAGTCCTTCCCTGCTTTGCCAAGATATCCTTGACACCATGCCGTCTCCCATACGCCGGAAGGACCACCCGGTGCACTTTCCCATCGCTTCCCGGATGCTGCCAGTCTTCGCCCTTCGGCACGGGGCTCGACTCCTTCTTCGTTCCCGATAGTCGGCTTTCACGGGGTACATTTTCGACGCGGCAGAGTTCGCTTCATGCTACGGCCTGGTGTCTTGCTAGCCCCCGGGTCAGACCTCGCCTTGCGGCGACCGGGACATTATCCTCGCGGCTTTCACCAGGCGAGTCACCTCCTCCTGATGCGCGATTTGCTACGTGGCCGAATGGGAATTTGCCACGGTCGGACTAACTCCGACTGGATTTCTTAGGTTACAGGCTGCACTGCCGATGCCCTACCCGGCTCGAGCGGCACATGGTTCCCTTTAAACACCATTTGGCGAACCGTGCCCTCACTGTTTATCGCGCCGCCATAGGGCCAGGTACGGGGCAATGACCAGAATTTCCCCCTGTCTTGGGCAACAGACAGTGCGCCCAGGTCTTTAAGATTTCAAGCCACGACCCATCCATCGTGTATCGACACAAAGTCCACCCTTTGGATGAACCAGGGCCGACTGCAGAAGAGGTGGCCGTATCCGCCCGAGTTTGTGCCGAGTATTCAGTTCATCGCCGATGAATCAAATACCGTTCCAAGCCGCAAAGCGGCGACAGCGGTAGCGCGTACGAATTAAAGTAAAGTCTCGCAGAGTGATTATCTTCACCGAGAATGACGCCGAACTCTGTTCGAAGGGTTCGGCGTGGTACTAAGTATTGAGAGCGAAATCGTTAGGGCGTACACCTACCCGTTTACGCTTCGACAAATCCGTGGTCGACGCAAACGCGCGAGTCGCATACGCCCCAACGATTACCGAAGTCTTACGGTGCCTTCATCGCGCCTGCAACCTTCACCCCACGTTTCGCACCCTTATACCTAGATATTGTATCTTGCCATGATTATCAGACTACATATTGATTGGAAATATTTGAGGGGCAGAATATATTGGGCTTAATCGAAATGATTAACCACAATATATGGGGGTGCGAAACGTGGGTTCACCACTCGAACGGCCAACTGCGGCCAGACACCGACGGCCCAACCGCTTGCAGAAAAGGCTTCTGCGTAAACTCCGTAACCTTGGACACGTGCGCGGCGTTTCAATGGCCACAGGTTTAGCCACGGACAATAGGACTTCCCATGGTCAGAGTCCCCACGGAGAGGCCCGACGAATCGCTCTTTTTAACGAAAGTAAGTCGTAGGATTGATGCACTCACCCACCAAACCACGGCCTCCGGTTGGAGCCGAATCGTATTCCATCGGTCCCTACCAATGTGAATCCCACTTTATCTCGCTACTGTGGTACATTCCACAGCCCCGAAATTACTGCGTCGGCAGGGCTAAAATCCAGTCGACCCATTTACCGACCGTCTGGGCCCTTCGCAAGTACGTGGTGTCCGATGCCACTTTGTAGAGGTTGCTGTCTCGCATGTGATACACAATCCTGGACAAGGAGAGCGGCCGAGATTGGCGCAGGGCTTCTTGGATAACGCGTCTGAACACCTGATGGCCTAGAATACAAGTGGCCAGCATTAGGTACTTTTCCTTGAAAGGTTTGCGCATGATGTCACGACCTGTGGCACTCAAACGAAACGCCACGGCCCCATCTTCAGTTGCGTAGCGTTCGATGAGGCCTAAATATCTGCCGGCGTTGGTATAATACTCGCTTTGCCGTTCATCGAACGCATAATTTGTGGTAATGTCGTCTTTTTCTAAGTCATTTTCGCTTAGAATGCCGAGCAGGTCCACCACCCGACCGAACCTATCGGCTTGAGGAAATGGAATTTCCGGCTCAACGACCGATCCCACAGTGGACACAATGCGTATAATGTCGTTCCGGCTAATGCCTTGGTGAGCCAACATGTAAGTCTTCGTCGCAACGAGTTGCAATGAGTTGTAATGCTTCAGATCCGCAAATTCATACAGGTAAAAGCTGAAGATGTCATTCGAAAAGGTTAGAAACACCGGCACAATAGCCTTGCCCAGCTTGCTCGTCCACAACCGATAAGGGTAATAGATTTGGCGGATTAAAAAATCTTGAACAGATTCGTTTTTCGCTTCGACTACCATAATCTGCGACTCGCCCTCGTATCCGCCATCAATTTCCAGTTGCGATTTAGAGATCGTCATCCAATAATCGCGAGTATCTTGCCCTCGAATCATAAAATCGAAATCTCCGGACGACATCCGACCGGAAATGGTTGGCCACGCCCTCTGGCCCATGACGTCGTCGATGATGCCAGACACATAGGCACAATGGAGCACTGCGGTCTCTGAATACAAATCCGCAGGATCGATGGAACGGATGGCCGCAGGAAAGGGCATCGGCCGCGGTCGTTGGAGTAACGAAGACTCTGCCAGGTTTTGATATGCTGCAAACGGTCCAATCACGTATCGAGATCGGGAGATGGGAAGAATCGCCAGACCATGTTCCTTGAACACCTCGGGAAGATTCGCCTGATGGTCAAACTTAGACATTAATCGCGGCTCCCGCACCGCGCGGATAGCGCTAGCCTCGATTTCGAAAAATCCAGTGCGGCGTATTTCAGTGAGAATGTGGTGTCTTTCAAACAGACTCTCCCAGGCCCGATCGTTTTTACCGCGCATAGTTCACCACAATCACCTCATCAATGTTTCCGCGTCCGTCAGCATCCGAATTAATGGCTCTTTTAGCTTCCACCGTGAGGATTTCATAATCTCGATATAAGTTTCGGATAAACTCCGTGGACGAGTTGCTCAGCATCACTTTGCATCCTCGCTGGGTCAAATCATCCATCACCAGTTTAAGCCGACTTTGTTGTTCACGCCCGAATCCATTTAAGCTATACCCAGTAAACGAGGCCGAGTCGGAAAGTGGATCATAGGGAGGGTCAAAATAGACAAAGTCTCCCTTTTTGGCTTCAGAAACCGCCTGTTCAAAATCTCCGCTCAAAAGCCGGATGTCGTGAGTGTTTAAGTACTCGCTGACCGCTCTGAGTACCGTTTCATTCACAATACTCGGATTTTTATAGTAACCAAACGGAACGTTGAACTGGCCCAGACTGTTTACTCTAAACAATCCATTGAAGCACGTCTTATTGAGAAAGATGAGGCGCGAGGCTTTTTGCACCGCTGACCAGCTTTGGTACTCAGCTTGGCGATCGACCGCTCTCAGCGCATAGAAGTAATCCTTGTCATTTTTGTGTTGAGCCAAGTCGGCAATGAGCCCATCAACCTCATCTCGTATCACTTCATACGTGGTAATTAGTTCCCGGTTAATATCGTTCACCACAGCGCGTTTTGGCTGAATATCGAAGAGCACCGCACCTCCGCCCAAAAATGGCTCATAGTATCCAGAAAATTTCTGAGGAAGATTTTCCCGAATCAGTTTTAACAGTTGACGTTTGCCGCCAGCCCATTTCACAAAAGGTTGGAGTTGCGGGTTCTTCACCGGACCAATCAACCACCTTCCTTCAGGGGTCATGCTTTGACGACCCATGACATTTTAGAAATCCGTTGGCCATTTAGGCAGCACGTACCATGCTCGACCACTGGATTGTTCCCACACTCAGCGAAATTTTCGAAAGCGAGGAGTGATCCCTTCCTTCTGTTGTACCCGAAGGGGAACGTTGCAGCAACTACTTCTTCTTTGGAACTTTTTGCAATTTAAGATCCGAATAGTCGATCGCGGATATAACCCCGGATCGTATGGAGCTTTTCTGACGGATTCTCCGATAAAAAGACTGAAAATAGCGGCAAAAAGACTCCGAAATTTGCGTTGTGGCTTGGTTCGCGGAAACCGGCAGATTTTATGCGAATATGTGCTTGTTTGGGTAGGAATTGGATCGCCTTTTTTCCTCTGCCCCGTGGGGAAATGGCCATCGGCCCATCGCAAACCGAGTCCATGGCATGATTGTTATGGCTAACTCCTTTTGCCTTTGGTTTAGCTAAGGAACCGCCAAATATTAACCTGCGATTTTTGGCTCCGAAGTCTTGACGCGTGGTCGGATGGTATCGTTCCATGGCTGATTTTGACCTTCTGGTCGCTCGATATTCAGGCTGGCCATCTCCTTGTCGTCCACCACCATTCCTGTTTCATAGGTACCCGTATCTAGCGCTGCCTGGACCCTGAGCCCCGTTTTGGTTGTGGTGTGCCGAATCAGATTCACGACGATTTCATCATGGATCAACGGGCGACCACGGCAATTGATGCTATATACCCGGTCGTAAAGAATTGCATGATGACTCTAGCGATGCGTTCCCTAAAGCTGAGGCCTCCGTGGCTTTGATGCGGGAAGTTCTGGTGGCATTCGAAGTACCTGTTCATACACCTGTAGCGTACGTCCAATGCCATGGGCGATCACGTGGACCATCGGTTGACCCCTACCGGTGTCTGCGGATTGCAGTGCTGCGTAGTATTGTGGGCGATCGTTAGGGCTCAATAGCGCCGGGGGATAGTGATGGCGCATTAGCCAGAGGTTGAGCAACAACCGCCCGGTTCGGCCGTTGCCATCGATAAACGGATGAATCTTCATTAAGGCAGCATGCATTTGAGCCCCCACGATGACTGGATGCGCCATCATGGCATTCCACTCAGTGAACAAGTCGTCAACCGCACCCGGCACGGCAATTGGATCGGGGGGAATGAGATGGCTACCCGCGATAGCAACGGGCACCGTACGATATTGGCCAGCATGCGATGGCTGCGAGCGGCGCAACACTAACGCATGCAATGATCGCAGAAGATACGGAGTGAGGGGGTCAGCAGATTGAGACCAATCGACCACGGCATCCCAAGCGTCCGCATGATCGATGGCTTCCAAATGATCCCGTAAGGGTTTGCCGCCAACGGTGATGCCGTTCAGGACGACTTGCGTTTCCGCGAGCGTAAGTCGATTGCCTTCAATCGCATTGGAGGCATACGTTAAGTGGGTTCTCAGCGCTTGCTCCAGAGACTGTCGGGTTTCTGACGCTAGAGGCCGATAATCATTTAACCGTTGGACGCGTTGATCCAGCGTATCCATACTCTGTGCAAGGTTCTTCACACGAGCGCCTCCCTGGGGCAGTTACATGAATTTTACCACATCCCACGAAGTCGTATTTTCGGCTCTGACGCGCTTTCTGTGATGGCCCGGCTCGGACCTAGGCGTTGGGGAATTGCGCGGATAGATTAGCAACAAAACAGGCCGAAACGTTACGCCATTTGCGATGGCGAGTCCATGGCACTCACTCCGGGTTGGTGTTTTGAATCGTGGGCTTGCGGCCAGTGGGGGTGGTGTGCGATGTGGAGACTTATAGGCCGCGAAGGTTTCTACGAGGACGTCCCACGTGGTGTCATCGAGAAGGGATTCCACGTGGGATCGCGTGGACGAATCGAGATCGTCAGTGGTCCATTGGGCCACAAGCCCACGGTAAGCGGTGCGACATTCTGACTGCGCGGGACGGGTGTGGTCGAGAAATGCGAGGAAGCGATCGGGATCGTAAATGGGCATGAGAGGACCTCCTTAGCCAGCATGGTAGCATAATATATACTCGGCATTAAAGATCTGATACTGGCACCGATCAGGTTTGAGTGCCATAGCCCTCTTGATCAAGGAGTACGTTTCAATTCTTTAGTGCCGAATATATAATCGCCGAAAAAAGTTACATCGCTTCCGCGAATAGCGAACTATACCTATTTGAGTGGGACCACGAAGTTCCACCCCAATTATTGGAGTAACTCCCTAAGAAACCGCAAACTCCACTTTTCGTCATCCTCTAAAAACTGATCGTAGGAAAGGCTCTGAGAACGCCGCATAATTTTGTCCGCGGCATCCACGATTTGCTGAATCGTCGCCTCGTCACTCCGTCGCGGCATACATCACCTCACGCGTTGCTAAAATCTCGGGGGCCAAGAGGGGATACAGCCGTCGCTTGTCCGCGAGATCGACGGTCCGTCCAAACACCCGTTCCAGTTCCACGACTAACTGAGCCCGGTCTAGCAGGCTCTTGATGGGTGTCGTCGGCGCGAGGTCTACGAGAACATCCACATCGCTCGCCGGACCAAAATCATCCCGCAAGACGGACCCAAACACCGCCAGTTCGCGGACATGATAATGCCGACAAATGTCCACCAGTGCGTCCCGATTAATCCGCATCGGCAAGGCCTCAGGCACCGTAATCGTCTCCATCCAATGGTTGACCTCCTGCGATTTCGAACAGTGGCGGCTCGTCTAAGCGCAAGTCGATATCTATAGTATCCCCGAACAAGACCTTGTCACACAATCGGCGGTGAACACATCGAGAATCTTTCGGGCCACCCCGAGAGCAAATACGGAGTCTATCTCCAGCGATGGCCACGTCAACCCTGGGGGATAATGTGCAGTCGGCACATGCCACGACTTCTCACGCTGCGATGGAAGCTCCCCAATTTGGTATAATGCGGGACATACAGCGTCATCAAGGACAGCTTGCTGTGTCGACAGTCTTAACGCACCCTGTCGCGTGATTGGCCATGGCCGACAAAATGGAGGACGGTCCCGTGAATCACGAATCGCGAGCGGCCATGAAAGCCCGGATCCGAGAACTAGAGCACGCCTACCAGGGGGTACTCCAGGAAAATGGTACCTTGCGTCGCGAACTGGAACAACTAAAGCAGCCTCTGCCGCACCCTCATGGTGGGTCAACCGCAGGGAAGATCCAACTGTTTCGCTCCTTGTTTCGCAGCCGGGATGACGTCTATGCCGTGCGCTGGGCCAATGCTCAGACCGGGAAGAGCGGCTATGCGCCAGCACTCAGAACTCGCGGTAAACGGCCACCGTATGACCCGAAGGACCTTCTTCCTCTCACGGATGCGGTGATCTACGACCACTTAAAAGGCCATCAGACGGTCGGATTGTATCCGCTATTACCGACCGAAGAGACCTGGTTCCTAACCATTGACTTCGATAAATCCGATTGGCACCAAGATGCCCTCGCCTATCTCAATGTCTGTCGCAAGTGGGGCGTTCCGGCGGCCATGGAACGGTCCCGTTCCGGAAATGGCGCCCATGTCTGGATCTTTTTTGAAGTGCCTGTCTCGGCCCGTCTTGCCCGTCGCCTGGGCACCCGAATTCTAACGGAAGCGTCCCACAACATGGGCCGTCCCCGGCTCGAGTCCTACGATCGATTCTTTCCCAACCAAGATACCATGCCGGCCGGGGGCTTTGGCAATCTCATTGCGTTGCCGCTACAAGGTGCAGCCGTGAAATCCGGCAACACGCAATTTATTCAGGACGATGGCACGCCATGGCCCGACCAATGGGACTATCTCCGTGCACTACCTCGAATGGTGGTCTCGCAGCTCACCGATCTCGTCGCCAACATGGCCACCGAATGGGAAGCATTGGGGCTGGCCAACCACTTGCATGCCGCATCGCCAGAACATCCGGCAGTACTAGACGCGGGTACCTGCCCCACTGAACTCCAGATCACGGTAAAATCACGCGTTGACGTGCCAACCGCGGCCCTGTCAAGGAGTTTCGTCTATGAGCTCGTCCGCCTTGCTGCGTTTCCGAATCCCGAGTTCTATCGGCGCCAACGCATGCATTTTTCGACATGGAATACGCCTCGCGTGCTGTCCCTGGCCGACGATTTAGGGGAGAGCCTCGCCTTGCCCCGGTCCTTATTGGACGATGCCATCCGCGTCCTGACGCAGCATCGCATACGCCCAATGGTTCACGACCAAACAATGCACGGGAAGCCCATTTCGGTACACTTTACGGCGCAACTTCATCCGGAACAGCTACTGGCGGTGCAAGCCTTGGTCCCACATGAATCCGGGGTTTTGGATGCCGCAACAGGCTTCGGCAAAACCCTGGTGGCCGCCTACCTCATCGCTCAACGCCAGGTCAACACCCTGGTGCTGGTGCCGAATCTTCAACTCCTAGGCCAATGGCGGGAACACCTCGCATGGGCCCTCACGTTCGACCAACCCGACGCCATCGGACAATGGAGCGGTAGCAAGAAGAAGGCGACCGGCATTGTAGACATCGCGACCCTACAGACACTGAGTCGCCGGGACGGTGCCAGCCTTTTAGAGGATTATGGCTTCCTGATCGTCGACGAATGTCATCATCTGGCCTCGCCGAGTTTTGAAACCATCCTACGCAACAGCCCCTCCCGTTATCGCCTCGGTCTGAGTGCTACCCCCTTGCGGCGGGACGGACACCATCCCATCATTTTTATGCATTTGGGCCCCATTCGCTTTACGTACGACACCAAGACCGCGGTCCATCACTCACCGTATGAACACCGTGTTCAGCCCCGCATCACGCCGTTCGCCGTGGAGGATGCCGTCAGTTCGTTGCCCATTCAAGAAATCTACCGACGTTTGAGCGACGATCCCGCTCGCAACAAATTGATTGCCGACGATGTGCAACGAGTAGTGGCCGAAGGACGCCATCCCCTAGTTTTGACGCAACGTACACGACACCGAGACCATCTGGCGGAATTGTTACGGAATGGGGGCATCGACGTGATCATTCTGACGAGCCAGCCTAATGCCAAGCGTCGAGAGCGACTCCAGGCTCAATTGTCGGCACCGACCCCAACCGGCGGACAGGTGATCTTGGCGACCGGCCGTCTTGTGGGCGAAGGATTCGATCTGCCTCGATTAGACACCCTCGTCTTGGCAGCGCCCGTATCCTGGCGCAGTGTCCTCCAACAATATGTGGGACGACTCCACCGTCGCCATCCCGACAAACAGGCAGTCATCGTATATGATTACGTTGATGCCGGGGTACCACAATTAGCGCGCATGTATCAACGCCGGGTCACCAGTTATCGATCGTTTGGTTACCATATCGAGAAACCGTGATCCATTCACTTCAAAGCGCGCCTCAGGCGGACCGCGTCTTCGAATCCTTCTGCAGAGCCCGAAAAAGAACAGCCTGCCGCCAATACTCGCCATCTGGTGGCCATTGGATAATGAATCCAGAGATTCTCATGGTGACGGATTGCCTGTTTTCGGCAAATATTGAGGGTTTCTCTTGGAAATAACCGGTGATCCAGCACCAGGAAACCCTTGCTAAGTAAGAGATGACGGGGATATGTGGAAATCGAACCCACCGTCGACCTCGGAGGCCGACCATTGGATTTGAAGACACAGGAGGACCTGTCATTGCCGCCTATGGGATAGGCTGAAGTGCTTGATTAACAAGGATTTTGGCGATTAGCACTGTCTAGCGCGTCTCTACAAAAGCCTTGTTTCCATCCACTCTTGGTGACGGGATGGTGACGGGGCGACCACCACGACGGCCAATAGAATGTATCGGCCGTCGTTTCCTGAAAGGGACGTTTGATCTTGGGACGATTTCAAAACGCCTCCCGTCTATGGCACATCTGGGTTCCGCTCCGCTCATGGTGAAGAGTGGGAACATGTGTCATCCTTAATGTAGTAGTCATAGCGGTTACCCTTATCGGGAAGGACGACCGCCAACACCGCATTGGGTCGACTGGTCCGGTCATTCCTCGTTTTTTCTCGCAGCGAGTAGGCAATTTCCCACGGGATCCACTGGTCCTCGTCCGGTAATGAATCTCTCATGTTCCTGGAAACTAGAACAATGGTAACCGTACTATATGGTCGGCATTAAAGATTGATTGTTTTGGCACCGTAGTATGCGAATGTTCGGTGTATAGTACAAACTCAGCGATTTTCGGCTCGTTCAACCCGTTTTTTAGCGCCACCACCCCCCGGGTGGTGGCCACTTTGGAGTCGAAGGAGCCATCGGGATTCCGGCTGGAACCTCGGGGATGTGGCAGTAGCCCCTCCCAAACGGAGGCGGCAATCAGGATGGAATCTGACGGACTCAGGTCCCAGGTGCTTGTTATAAGCCCATGCACAGGCGCTCTCGGGTAGTGTTCGGGGTGGTGTTCACCATCGCGATAAACGCCTCGACTGCGAGTTTGATCGCCGCCACCGAGTGGAAGAAGACGTGGTCGATGACCGATCGTTTGAGCCAGCCCCAAAAGGCTTCAATGAGATTCATTTGGGGGCTATAGGGAGGCAAGAACACCAAGGTCAAGTCGTCGCGATGCTCGGCGAGAAACGGTTGGATGAGCTTCGCATGGTGAATCTTAGCATTATCGAGAATCATGACCACCTTTTCACCCGGATACCGGGCGACCGTCTGTTCCAGAAACTCGAGAAACACTGGCACCGTCATAATGGTCGTGCAGCAGGCAAAACCCCTCTCCAGTTACATAATCCAGGGTCCCCAGCATTTTAGCGCCCCAGTGCTTCCCGAATGTCGGAATGATCTTTGGTTGCCCTTTCGGAAACCAGGTGCGGGTGAGGGCTTGGTCGTCGCGAATCATCGATTCATCCTGGAACCAG
>JAMCVM010000128.1 GCA_023475835.1 Bacillota bacterium
GCAAGCCGTTTACGCGGGCCAATGTATTAGACCGGTGCAATCGGATGGCACGTCATCGCTGGGATATTGAGGAACACATTCTCGTCGAAAAGCACCTCGGATATGAGTATAAGCACCTCTATTCCCGGGATTGGAATGCGATGCAGGGATTTCATCATCTGATGCACATCGCGCATCTCCTCCATATCTTGGTGCTCCACCAAACCACGCTGTATCCGATGGTTCAGCGCCTCACCATTCGAGGCACCATTAAAAAACTGATAGAAGCCGCCCGAGATTCGGGCGTGGACAAAGCTCGGATCGCTCGCCTAGGCGAGCGCCAACACAAGCCCCGGTTGGTGTGGTAGCGCGAGCACTACAAACTCGCGAGTCAAATGAATAGAAAACACGACGGTTTCGCCCGGAGCATGACGGCGTTTTCACCGGGATGCTAGCCTACGCCCCTCATCGGTTGGCCCTTCGGGCCTAGCGTGCCATCCGGCACGGTGGGGACGAATGGACCACCCTCCAAGTCCTCGTTCTCTTAGAATTGACAGCAATGCCCCCGGTAGAGGGTTCAAACTACGCCTTCATTCTTCAGAGCTGCAGGCAATGCCTTCCCGTTGACAGAGACGTGCTAGGCCGAACCCGGTGGGGCCGGCTTCGTAGGCAATCAGGATCGTCGGGGCATCGGATTGTTTTCGGATCCATCGCAGGAAGGCTTCCGAGGTATTGGGAATGGTGCCGACGTCCCGCGCCGGGTCCCGACCCGGCAGAGCCTCCGCGATCACGATCGTCTCGCCATGGACGTCCCACCCGAGATATCGGGTATAATCCATATAGGACCAGCCTCCTTTATATCGTATGCGGTAACTAAATGGTAGATGTTCCCATCTTCCTATAGTGTATCCCGCGAACGTTGCGATTAACCGGGGCTGGTCATCATGCTATCTAGACCGTTAAACTCTCCGAGGCTCAGGATGGAACGATTTTTGGCCGATGCAGATTTGCTACATGATGAATTGAACAAGTCGAATTCGAATCTACGTTGGTTTTTCCGTTTGCCGTGGGGTGATGCCAAGGGGACTGACTCCTGTCAGGCCCCTTGGGTGGCTATGAGCATCGCATTGACGCATCGTCGTTTGCTGGTCTGACTGACTCACTCAAACCAATCAAGAAGCCATGGGAGGATTGCCTTACCGTTGATAATGGAGCCCTCGTCGGTCTCTCAGCGCCTACGGGCCTTGGAGAGGGCCCACGATAGTGAGCGTACACTGCATGAAGCGCACGGAGAGAGCCAGGCACCCCTATCGTTCAACCGGCAAAACCATACGAACGCAGTCCTGCGACAGGCGCCGTGAAGGAGAATACGTTGCCAGCCAATGGTTGTCTCGATAAAGCGTCGGCCGAGATGCCATGCCGCGCAGAGGTGATGAACAATTCAGTTAAATCTGGACCACCAAAAGCGAGCGAGGTCACCCGATCCACAGGCAGCAAATACTCCGCTAACTGAGTTCCACTCACTGGATCCCAACGAGAGATGCGCCCGCCGTCCCAGTGAGCAACCCAAAGCATTCCTTCCGCATCCACGGTCATTCCGTCGGGCGTACCCGTATCGATGGCGATAATCTCTCGCCGATGACTAAGACGGCCTCGGTCCAGATCGTAGTCGAATGCAGCGACCCGTTTAGTGGCGGAGTCGATGTAATACATGGTTTGATTGTCCGGGCTCCACCCAAGGCCATTGGACACGATGACTCCGTCCAACATCTTGTGAACACTGAGGTCGAGGTCGAGACAGTATAATCCACCTAAAGGTTCTTTTTCTCCACGATCAAGCGTGCCTGCCCAAAATCTTCCCTTGGCGTCGCATTTGCCATCATTGAATCGGTTGTTTGGCCGATCGCTTTCTACTTCGGCCAAGAGGGTCAGTACGTGGCTATCCCAATCTAGCCCATAAAAACCGCGACCGAGAGTGATTACCAACCCACCGCCCAGGCGAGGTACGACCGTGCTGACATCGTCTTGAAGGATCAATGCGGCACTCGAGCGACTGGCAGGATGATAGCGATGAATCGTGCGCCCGAGAATGTCGACATACCATAAACATCCTGAATTCGCGTCCCAATGTGGACCTTCACCGAGTCGTGCTTGAACTGGCAAAAGCGATTGCATGGCAAGGCCTCATTTCGCTTCGAAGTTTTCTTTATCATACCACCTGCGGAGATATTGGTCGCTTGGGTTTTGGCCCCAGTCGATTAATCGGACGGGTACTCGAAGCGAACCTTTCTTGGATGGTCGAATCCTGTGAATCTGGTCTTATGCATCGATGTTGTCGCTAGAAATTTTGTTCGTGCGGGCCTCGAGTGGCTTGCGTTTCGGTGCCAGGAGCGCACGAGTTAGGGCGTCGACGGGTATTTGCACCAACACTGCCAGCGGTCGACGGAATGGATAGTGAGCGCTGTGGTAAAGTAACTTTTAAGGATTATCCAGACTTATGACGACGGAGGCGATGGTCACATGGTCAACGAAGTTTCTCCGCAAGCATCGCCCCGACCGCGATTAGCCTTGGGTTGGTTGACGTGGACACACTTTCTCAATGACGGTATTGTGAACTATCTTCCCGGGATTTTGCCCTTAGTCATCATCGCACGGCACGTACCGGTCGCACTAGCTGGCTCACTGATGACGGCCTTGCTTCTTGGTCAGGGTTTGCAGCCCTTGTCCGGTTGGCTCGCCGATCACATCGGTGGACGATCTTTGGTGTTAGGCGGAGTGGCTCTGAGCACTGTTAGTGCGGCCCTTTTTGGATTTGCTCATCCGGTATGGCTGGTGCTGTCTTTGCTGCTCTTGACCGGCATTGGCAACACGGCTTTTCACCCGCAGGCACTGGCGATTACTCGGGGTTTGGTGGGGAAGCGGCAAGGCATTGGAACGTCGGTCTTTTTAGTGGGAGGTGAGATTGGGAGAAGCTTGGGACCTTTAGCGGCGGGCTTAGTGGTCAGCCGCTTTGGCTTAGATTGGGTGTGGCTGTTGGCCTTGCCGTTTTTGATCTCTTTGCCCGTGGTGCTGCGAGTGGTGCCTAGGCAGCCTATGACCCATCGCCATGCTCCACCAATCGTGTGGCGGAAGCATTTCAAACCTGCCTCGGCTATGTTGGGATATAGCCTGGTGCGGTCGGCCACCATTTATGAAATGGTGACTTTAGCACCGCTGATTTGGCATCAACGGGGAGGATCTTTGGTCACTGGGTCAGCGTTGGTGAGTACGCTCATCGGAGTCGGGATCGTGGGCAACCTATTCGGAGGGGTGGTGACCGATCGTATTGGCAAGCGCGTCGTCCTTATGGTCACCAGCCTTTTGGCTCTGATCTCGCTCTATGCTTTCATTACCTTAGGTGGGGCTTGGGTCTGGCCCATCTTAGGAGTGATGGGAATTGGCCTTTTTGGATCGTCTGCGACCACGATGTTGATCGGGCAGGATATTTTTTCCGAAAATCCGGGAATCGGGTCGGGAGTCGCACTGGGCTTGTCCAACGGCTTAGGCGCAGTCATGGTCTTGCCGTTAACCTATGTCGCCGCCCATTGGCATGCCGACATTGCCATTTGGATTCTCATCATCCTAACCATTATCACGATTCCGACGATCTGGGCGATGCCGATGCGGGGGCGTATTAGAACGTGAGCGTAATCCCTGGTGGCAGCAATGCGGCGACCTGGTGGGATTCAGTTTGATTGACCTCCGGGATTCTTCTTCCTCCGCTTATCCCATTTAGGAAGAAAGGTGGAGGGCTGCCGGTTGGGTCAAATCAAGTCGTCGGGTGGGTTTGGGAACTAGCGTGGGATGCATCGTGGGCGATGGCGAAGGTGCTAGCGAATGGGTGCGAGATCCGACGCCTCGTGGCTTTGAAGAAATTAACCCAGGCGGGAATTGGGGCTCCCGTCCCGGCCTGGTTAAGACTTACGCCCCCGCTCTCTAAACGCAGCCTAAAGGATGAAAATGTGGATCTAGGGTGCGAGCACGATCTGCCATGAGCGCCAAAGGAGGGATGTGCCCGATGGCGGCGACGTGGTCTACAATAAGAGGGTGGGGCAGTGCACTGACGCTTAAGATATCGAGCTCGATCAAAAAGCCATAGTCAGCAAGTCGGAAATGGGGGAACATCGCATGGCAGAATTGAGTGAAAGAGAGACGGCAACCCTGGCTGGGGGCTGTTTTTGGTGCATGGTGCACCCGTTTGATACCTGGGCAGGCGTGTTTCAGGTGACCTCCGGCTATACCGGCGGACATCAACCGAATCCAACGTATGAAGAAGTGTGTAATGGAACCACTGGCCATTTGGAAGCGGTGCAGGTGGTGTTCAATCCTAAACTGACCAGCTATCGAGCGTTGATCGACCGTTTTTGGCAAGAAATCGATCCGACCGATGCGGGAGGGCAATTTGCTGACCGCGGCAGTTCCTATCAGACCGCTATCTTTTATCATTCAGAGGACCAACACCGCGAAGCCTTAGCCTCGATGCAGGCGTTAGAAGCCAGCCGGCGTTTTGATCGTCCGATTGCCACCAAGATCCTACCGGCGGGGCCTTTTTATCCGGCAGAAGCTTATCATCAAAACTACTATCAAAAAAATTCCGATCATTACCAACGATATCGTCAAGGATCGGGGCGCGATCGATTTATTCAACAGCATTGGCCTGAGAAAAAGTAATGAGTGGAAGGCTGTTCGATCCGGGTGAGCGCTAACACCATGAGTACCAGCTCTCCAGCTCGGGCCAGGATCCCGGCCAAATAAGCTGGCCCCGGGTCTCGGGGATAAGGGAGATCTCTAAGCCAAGAAACCTCCTGACAAAGCAAGAGATTTCTTGGCTTCATGTGGGTGGGACGCTCGGAAATGATGCCTTAATTAATCAGCAGAGAGGTGCCCTTGGCGATCGCTACGAGGCCCTATAATCTGTCTCAGGGGGGAGAAAACGCCCGGGACTCCAGTGGTGGCGGATCGAGTCGGCCCGGGGACGCAAACGAGGGCGATTGGGCATGCTTACGCGCTCACCGTAGTGGCTCCACTAGGGGCATTGGCGACCACGGTGACCAGGGTGCCGATGTGTAGATAGAGCCAGGCGATGGCGGCGTTGGGAATGGGCAGTTCGATGCAGCCAAGACTCTGGGGGAAGCCATAAGCCGCTCGAGGAAATCCGTGGACGGCCACTCCGCCGTCGATATAGTTCACGTACGGCACGCCAGGGTCGTTGTAAGAGGTCCCCCAAGGGGTCGTTCCTGACATCGTTTGGGAATAATAGCGCAGATAGACGGGATACGTTCCCAGGGGAGTTTGAGCTTGCTGAACGCCGGTATTGCAGAGCGATTTCAATACGACCTTGCCATTGTGCCACAAGGTGATCGTCTCAGGGTGGTTCGAACCCAAATACTCGTCGACCAGCGCGTAATTATAGCCATGGGGATCGCGTTCACGTCTTAGCCAGGCCGAGTCCAGGGCCCTTTCGGTGGCTAGATTTATCGACCCAGTAGGCACTAATCCGTTCACTCGCTGAAAGGTCATCAGAGCGCCACGAGTCACCACGGTATCGATTCCAGGGGAGGCCCAGAGGGTGTGAAGTATCTCTGGCTGCTGGCGCCACGTCCAGGTGCCCCGAGGCGGTGATTGCCAAGCTTGCGCCAGGGTGACCTTCGCGTCTGTTAAAAGGGGTTTCCAGTGCAAGGGAAGATAGCCGAGTCGAGCGAGAAGCTGCTGCGCGCGGATCAAGGGAAGGGAAACTGGAACCGGAGCGGCTTGGACTTGGGTGCCCAAGCCGAGTGCCAATGGCAACGTTATCGATGCCATTAATAACCAAGGACGAATACGCATCTTCAACCGAACTCCCTCAACCATAGATTTTGGGCTGGTGCCCGGTGCCTTTATACGTCGGGCTCAAATGCCCATCGGCGGGTCCATTCGAGACGAATGAGAAAGGTATCGACCTGCCGCATGAACCCGTAAAAGTTCGTGAGCGGGTACCAAGAACCAGAAGAAGCGCCAGGAAAGCTGCTCCTCGAAACAAGATACGCGACTTGTGAACCCAACGAGACCACCCAATGATGCCAAAGGGGAAGCCCGTCGTCCCAATAGGGTTAGGTTCAGACCATACAAAATGGGGTAGGCCAAACCAAATCACTTTCGCACTCATTGGACCATTGCACTAACCATAGCGTGTAGCCGTCCTTTACCCGGTTTCTGCGGGGTTCAGCGCCCTGGGCGGCTAGTTCCGGCAGATAGTTGAAAAAACAAGCGGCTTGCTCTCATTCACCAACTTACCCATATATTGTATCACTAGGTTTTCTTTGAAACGTTAAAGAACTTTCCGATAATGATTCCATCACCATAGGCTGTGAGGATGTTTGAACAATGCGAGCAAATTTCCAGACTGTGGCTTCTCGTTGGTACCGCAAATCAGAAGGGTTTAAACTTCTTCGGGGCTTTGCTGATTCCGACGAGTGGTTCAGCAGATTTTGATGAGGCTTCAAATAACCCGTTGACGCGGTTGCTGAACCCTCGGCCCATGCAGTCAATGTAAATTGTCAAAGGTCGAATAGATACCCGGCAGTAAAGATCTGATACTGGTGCCGACCAGATTTGAGTGCCTTGGTCTTCTTCATCAAGGAGTACGTTTCAATTCTTTAGTGCCGAAATATATAGGTAGGCAGACCAGTCGGTCCGCTACCAGAGGTTGGCTGCTCCCAGAGGTTGGCTGCTCCCAGAGGTGAATCGTCACGATGACTTTTCTCTTGGGACTGACAAGTCATCTTCTGATAGGTTAGTCAAAGCGTGGGTGAGCACATCCGACACTTCCGGTCGCATGAACTCCGATGGTAGGGCCTCACCGTGGGATAAGCGCCGGCGAACTTCTGTCCCCGATAAGGAAAACCAGTGTTGGCTGTGGGGGCACGTACGCCCGGAGGCGATTTGTCGGCAATGTGGGCAATAGGCGGCTGCTTCGAAGGTCAAAGGAATGATGCCGATTTCATCAGCCCAGGCTTCGACGAGTTCCCGGGCCTCGTCAGGGCCATAGAAGTCACCCACACCGGCCGCGTCGCGTCCCACCACGAAGTGAGTCGCTCCATAGTTTTTCCGCACCAGAGCATGAAATAAGGCTTCGCGCGGACCTGCATACCGCATCGCCGCGGGGAAAACGGCAAGCGCGGTGCGTTCTTTTGGATAATAGTGCTCAAGCAACACGCGATACGATGCCATCCGAATGGGGGCGGGAATGTCATCAGATTTGGTCCAACCGACTAACGGATGCAAGACTAACCCATCGCAGATCTCAAGCGCTACTTTGTGCAGATACTCGTGGGCTCGATGGATAGGGTTTCGGGTCTGGAAAAAGACCACGCTCTTCCATTCGCGTTGAGCGATGATCGCGCGCACCAGCGAGGGCTTAGACGGTTCAGTGAAGAGTTGGCGGGGTTCCTCAAGGAGCTCTAAGGTCCCTGAAAGGCACCAGTTAGGGGTGTTGAATAGTTCGGCCACGCCGGGATGATGCTCGTCCTGGGTATGGTAGACCTGCAACGCTTCGAACTCGTGGAGCCGAGGAAACGTTTCGCGGACGACCATGCGTGCCCGCAAGCCGTCGAAACTTTTGAGATGAACCACATCACCCGGAGACAGCGAGCGGGCGGCGCTTTCAGGTATCGGCAGGACAATGGGTAAAGGGAATGGGTCCCCGCCCGCGAGGCGGCCACGCTCAACGACCGACTGATAGTCATCGCGATTCATGAATGTCGTGAGGGGGGCGTAAGCCCCCCAGCACAACAACAGGAGATCAGCTGCCACTGGCTCAGGCAGATCGATGATGGAACGGGACAGTTCAACCGGGGATTCTGGGTGATGGGCTTGGGTATCCATGGAACATTACCTCCTGTAACCTAGCTATTCACGAACATGATAACATAATGTCTATAGGGAATATAGACTATTGATCGCAGAAAGGGAAGAGCTTGGTATTGAGTACACCTTATTGGCTTAGCGCTGGCGGGGATTGAGCAAGCCAAGGTGAAAAGGCTGTTCCACGATGAGGTTCTTGCGATAAATGATGGCCGCCCACTGCATCAGACCCCAAATCGAACCCAGCGCCAGGCAGAGGCCTAGCACCCATTGCCAAACCGTGGCCACGCCAAGAGACACCTGCTCCATCATCAATAGCGGGAAGAACGGAGGCAAAATCGAGGCAATCTTAATGATTAGCAAATGGGGGGAAGCAATACCCACCAAGGCTAGCCCGTAACCGACCATAGCCATCATCATTGGCAGGGTCACCGCATTTCGAGCATCCTCGGGACGGGCAATGGTTGCGCCGACGGCGGCAAAGATAGCCCCGTAAATCAAAAAGCCGAGGACAAAAAATAGGACTAATAGGGCCAATGACTCAGGGCTGATGCCCTCCACGTGAAAGCGTTCCACCAGGGGGCGAATGCGCGGATCAATCAAAGAGACCAAGAGGGCCGATACCAAGACCGCCATGACTTGCAACAAACCCGCCAATCCAATCCCTGCCAGCTTGGCGGCCAGCAGCGAAGTTGTAGGCACGCGGGTTAGGAGGACCTCACTGACCCGAGACGCCTTCTCCGAACTGACCCCCATGAGGACCATTTGACTATACATAAGGATGGTCATGAACAGAAAAATCATCGCGGCATAGATGGCACTAATCGCAGGCAGGTTGGAGTGCGTCGAGTTCGAAGGGGTTGTAATGGGGATGACGGCGGGCTCGGAAATTTGCGCCAAGACGGTCGGTGAAAGACCAGCCTGGCGTAGACGATCGTTGCGTGTGAGGGACTGAAGGACGCCCTCAAGAATACTAGCGGCGGTCTCCGTGCCTCCATTGGCGACGCGAATGCGATAATCAGGGACGGATTGATGGGGGGATTGATGCACCATGACGACTAGATTGGCGTCCTCCCGGCGTCCCTGGGTCAATACCACGAATGGGAGCTTTTGGTTCGACAGAATTGACGTCAGGTCCCTAGATGTCTGAGAGACCAGAGAGTTCGGTTGCCCGGTGACCACCAGCGAAGTCGGAGCTTGACCGATCCTTCCTAAAAACGGCAAAGCCACCAGCATGGCTGCAACCAAGATGATGGCTACGACCGTGGTGGCGATAAATGCCCGCGAGCGTATTCCTTCTAAGATATCGCGGCGAAGTAGAATGGCGAAGGGCTTCATCACCGTCTCCTCTAGACTAGGGTGGGGTCTATGTGGTCAAAGGGGCCTCCTAGCCGTCATTCCGCCCAGCGCGGCTGATGGCTGAGACTGGCTGTGGGCGCCGAGCCACATCTACCACGGTTTCTACATAAATATCTTCCAGTGAGGGAGCCGCTACAGAAAATAAAGATAACTGCCCCCATTGTTGCACGCGCTCTAGCCAAGGCAAGGAAGCTTCCTGGCGGGAAATTTGATACCAGCGACTCCCGTCGAAAAGGATGCGGATTGGGTGGAGCGCATATTGGTTCTCGAACGCCGTATAGGCCCGAACAGCCGCATCTCTTTGATAGCGCACCTGCAAGATTCTGAAACGGCTGGTTTCTCGCACATCTTGGATCGACCCCTGGAGGACATCGGTTCCTCCGGCAATTAAGGTAATATTTTCACACAAATCCTCGACGAATTCCATGGTGTGGCTCGAAAGCAGCACCGTGGAGCCTGCCGACTTAGCTTCATTCAGGATTTGTTTTAACAAACGGACGTTTACGGGATCTAGCCCCTCAAACGGTTCGTCCAAAATCAAGAGCTCGGGCTCGGCTACCAAGGCCACCGCAATTTGAGCTTTGCGCGCGTTGCCTTTGCTTAATTCCGCCGCCTTGAACTGCCGATATGGCCCCAGTTCAAGCCGCTCGATCCACTCCTTGGCTTTCTGGGAAGCGTCGTGGCGAGTCAACCCCCAGAGTGTTCCAAAAAACACGAGTTGCTCCTCTAATCCCATTTTAGGAAAAAGGCCCCGTTCTTCGGGAACATAGGCAAAGCGTTCCCGGGGAACATTGGCTAGAGGCGAATTGTTCCAACGAATGTTGCCTTGGTCGTAATCCATCATGCGTAAGACGATGCGCATGGTGGTGGTTTTGCCCGCACCGTTCGGGCCGATGATGCCGTGGATCACTTGGTTGGAAAGACTAAGGTTGAGTCGGCTGACCGCGATCTTCGGGCCAAAGTATTTGACTAAGCCTTCGACTGTCAGACCCATGGCGGTGGCGCTCCTTTCACCAGTTTTCTTTTTAATCCAAAAAGCAATGAGGGTCGGTTGTCGCCTAATCGTTCGACCCAAAGATCTATCCGTAAACTCAGAGCCCTACGACCTCAGCCAAAATCCTGCCAGAGAAATCAAAGGAGAATTACCACGTGGACCGATCCCTCTATCATTATACGTGTCCATTATACGTGTCATAGATATCAAAAAGTTGGGAAGCCCACGGAATCGACGCGTCCAAGCATGGGATCACGGGCTTAAGGAGCGATTGGCGAGCCGCCGGCGAGGGGGGATTTGACCGGCAGAGAGGATCCGGCGCGATCACAGCTCAGCTTGGATCTGATTCGCCGAGGGTTTGTCTGAAGGTGAGTAAAATCGCGATCGGAGTCAGCCCCCATAGCGCGAGCACGAACCGAAAGTCCCCGAGGTGAAAGTGGGGAAGCCACAAAACCAAACTCAGTACGAAGACCAGGCTGATGACACGTCCGCTGTTAATCCAGACTTCCTTTTCGCCGGTGCGGCGAATCATGGCGCTCTCCGTGCGATGATTCCCCCCGATGGCCACCAAGGCCGACGATTCCAGCGAGATTTTAAACGGCGGATAAGCCAGCGATACCACTATGCCCAAAGCAAACAAGGTCGATGTGGTAAGCGGGAGCACGGCCAGAGCCAGGGCTGGCAGGGATAATGCGGCAGCCAGCCAAAGGCTCTGGGAGCGATGATTTAATTGAGGCCAACGGCCCAGTGCCCAAAACACAGCGCCCATGAGACCGGATTCGGTGGCGGAAAAGATTCCCAACCAGATCGTGCTGTGACTGACGATGAAGAGCAACAAGTTAGGCAAAAAAAAGTAGATGCCATCACGTAGGCCGAGGGCGGCAAAACTCCAGAGCAGGGCTCGCCAGCGATAGGGGACGGGATCGCCGGATGGTCGATCGAGGGGCAGCGGAGCGACCTGGGTATCGGGAGCCTTCACCGCACCGAGAATCAAAACGAATGCTCCTAGGAGACTCACGAAAGCAATAGCAAATACCAGGCGATATCCTTGCAATCCTACAAAAGAAGCGATCAGCCAACCACTGAGCGGGGGAGCAAGGAGCCCTAAAATGGCTTCTAAGGTACCGGTCCAACTATTGTACCAACGCGCTTGGTCCGAACGGACCCAGGAAGAAGCCAGCACATATAGAGCCAGCCAATAGAAACTGGCGGAGGTGCCGTCAAGCACTGCGAGCGGGATGTAGTAATGTCGAGACGCTCCTCGCAGTACGAGCAACAGACCTAAAAACACCGCGTTTAGGATGATCCCCAGCGCCATCAAGGTCACGCTGGGAGGCGCTTTGCGTAGCTTGGCGGCCGTGCCAAAACTGGCAATCATGATGGCAAAAAGGATAGAGTAAAACCCAATGATGGGAATGAGGCCCGTGCCAATGTCCCAAAACCAAGCCGAAAGAAAATTTGAGGCCACAAACATGGCCAAGGTCCAACTGGTCGTAATTAAGAAGAGACGAGTGACTGGTTTCACCTGTGAACTCCCATCGATGCATGCTTGGCGGATTGTGATTCTTCGCTTATTATCGCTTAGGAAGGTGGAGACGGCTACTCGCCGCCTGACTCTTTGGTGGAGGCGTTTGCTCTCTTACTGGGTGAACCCACGGTCGGCATGGGCGGCGTCGTCGGACTTGCCATCCCTCAAAAGAAGTACTGACCGCAAGGAATGTTGGGGAGGAGTTTTAGCCGAGCATGCCGAAGTCCTGGCAATCAGTGTGAATCGCTCTGTGTGGAGTGGGAACTGGAGAAAAACGAGAATGGAAGGGGATTTGTGGAAATGAAAGGGTTGATCTTAGCTGGGGGTACAGGATCGCGGCTAAGACCGCTGACCTATACAGGCGCCAAGCAACTCCTCCCGGTGGGTAATCGGCCAATTTTGTTCTATGCCGTCGACGATATGGTTCGGGCGGGAGTCACCGACATTGGCGTGGTAGTCGGCGAAACTGCTCCGTTGATCGAGGCGGCGCTGGGAGATGGCACTCAATTTGAATGCCACTTCACCTATATTCCTCAGGAGGCGCCTTTGGGCTTGGCCCATGCGGTAAAAATTTCACAACTGTTTTTGGGCACCGATCCTTTCTTGATGGTGCTCGGCGACAACCTTCTGCGTGGCGGGGTGGCGCCTTTAGTGCAACGCTTTCAACAACAACATCCCGCGGCAGCCGTGCTGTTGACTCAGATTGAAGATCCGCGTCAATTCGGCGTGGCGGTCGTAGAAGCGGGCCGAGTCGTGAGGCTGGTGGAGAAGCCTGAACATCCTCCATCGAACCTGGCCTTAGTGGGCGCCTATTGTTTTGACGCGCGAATCCACGAAGCGGTTTCTAGCCTCAGGCCATCGGGGCGGGGAGAATTAGAAATTACCGATGCGATCCAATGGTTGGTCGACCATAATGAGCCGGTGGACGCCGCTGAAGTGACCGGGTGGTGGAAGGATACCGGTCGGCCAGAGGATGTGTTGGATGCGAACCGTTTAATTCTCGATGATCTAAAATCCCAAAACGATGGCAGCGTCGACGCCGACTCTCAACTGACGGGGAGAGTGGCAGTGGCCACTGGAGCTATCATTGAGCACAGTACGATTAGAGGACCGGCGACGATTGGCGAGGGAGCAGTCATTATTGATAGCTATATAGGTCCCTACACCTCGATAGGCCCCCGGGTTCACTTGCGCAGCGTTGAGATCGAACTGAGCGTGGTGCTTCCCGATAGCCGCCTGGAAAATATTGGCGAACGAATTGACCAAAGTTTGATCGGCCAAGGTGTAGACGTTCGCGGTCGCCAGGGGCGCCCAAAGACGGTGCGGTTAGTCTTAGGTGATCACAGTCGAATCGAAATATAGATGAAGAGACCGTCGGGGACCCCCGAGCTAACAGAGCGTGATGGCTCCATGAACGAGAGTTCCCCGGGCTCGATATCGCGATTAGTAGGGGTTTAAGGTCAGGAGTAGCCGCTTGACGGTGAACCCGGGATTTGCGAATCTAGGGATCCATAAATGAAGGAGGATGATTTATGAGTCGCATGGGTACTATTGAAGGAGTCAAAATTAAACGGTTGGTTCGTCATCCAGACGATCGCGGATTTTTTCAGGAAATCTTGCGAGATGACGATGAGCTTTTGCGCCGTTTTGGTCAAGCCTCATTGTCGATGAGCTACCCCGGGGTGATCAAAGCCTTCCATTATCATGAACGCCAGGATGATTTGTGGTTTTTCCCCGTAGGCTCGGCTCAGGTAGTTCTTTATGACGCCCGTCCGGACACGCTCTCGTCTGGGATCACCCAAGTGCTCTACCCCGGTGAAGACAATCCGTTACTGATCGTCATCCCTATCGGGGTCGTTCATGGATACCGGGTGCTCGGAGCCAAGCCTTTGATGATTGTTTATTTCACCACCGAATCCTATCGAGCGGAAGATCCTGACGAAAAGCGTCTAGAATGGGATGATCCCACGATTGGGTTCGATTGGACGACTAAGCCTCGATGACAGGCCGCGAGACGGAGGAATTGGGATGCGCGTCGTAGTAACCGGCGGTCTGGGCTTTATTGGATCGGCGTTGATTCGTTGGATTCTTGACACTCAGCCGGACGTGGATGTGATTAACCTGGATTGCCAGACGTATGCCGGCAACCCGGCCAATTTGATCGGATATGAAAAAAGTCCTCGATATCGATGGGTTGAGGCTAAGATTCAGGATGCCGATGCCGTATCGACCCTGCTAGCCAGCGAGAGTGTAGACGCGATCGTCAATTGTGCAGCTGAATCCCATGTGGATCGTTCGATTGCGGACCCTGAACCGTTTATCTCGACCAATGTGTTAGGTACAGAAGTTTTGTTGCATTACGGGCGGCGTTACGGTGTCGGCAAATATTTACAGATGTCCACCGACGAAGTCTATGGCAGTCTCGGGTCTGACGGTTTTTTTACTGAGGAAAGCCCGCTCGATCCTTCGAGTCCCTATTCGGCATCTAAGGCTTCTGCCGACCTTTTGGTCTTGGCTCACCACCATACCTATGCCCAGAATGTGGTGATTACGCGCTGTTCGAATAACTATGGACCGTATCAATATCCAGAGAAACTGATTCCTCTGTTCATCACCAATGGCGTGGAGGGCAAGCCATGGCCGCTGTATGGGGATGGGAACAATATTCGCGACTGGATTTACGTCATGGACCATGTAGAAGCGGTATGGGAGGTGCTGACCCGAGGTCAGGCGGGTCGGGTCTACAACGTCGGGGCGCGAAATGAACATTCGAATCGAGAGGTGGCTCTGGAACTGCTGAGACAGATGGAGTTGCCCGAAACGGTGATTGTGCCGGTGGACGACCGCTTGGGCCACGATCGGCGCTATGCCATCGATCCAACCAGGTTAGAGACGGAACTAGGATGGCACGCTCGTCATGCCTGGCTCTCGGCCCTAGATGAGACCGTGTCATGGTACCGCCAACACGAAACCTGGTGGAAGCCGTTAAAGACCGGAGAACCCCCCAAGATTTGATCAGATTCGGCGGCGGGCGAAAGTTCCCTGGTTCGCACGGATGATATGGTACCATGAAAGGGTATGAAGGCAACATAGACTTTGAGCAGAGTCAACACATAGGAGGAACAAGATGACGGCCAAACATTTGAGCGACACCGTTACCTTGCACAACGGGGTGGCCATGCCCTGGTTTGGATTAGGGGTGTGGCGAACGCCGGAAGGGCAGGTGGTTGAGGATTCCGTGCGCTATGCCTTAGAGGCAGGGTATCGGCACATTGATACCGCTGCTTTGTATGCCAATGAGGTCGGAGTCGGCAATGCCATTCGCGCTTCGGGGATCCCTCGCAACGAAATTTTTGTGACCAGTAAGGTATGGAACAGTGATCAAGGCTACGATCAGACCTTAAAGGCGTTTGATGCGACCCAGGAGAAACTGAAGTTGGGGACGTTGGATTTGTATCTTATTCACTGGCCGGTCGCTGGCAAGTATCAGGAAACGTGGCGGGCGCTAGAACGCATTTACGAAGAGGGCCGAGTGCGAGCGATTGGCGTATCGAACTTTCAAGGCCATCACATTGACACCCTCTTGGCCGAGGCTAACGTCGTCCCCATGGTCAATCAGGTGGAGTTGCATCCGCTGCTCCGCCAGACTGAGTTGGCGGAGTATTGTCGCAGCCATCATATTCAAATCGAGGCCTGGAGTCCTTTGATGCAAGGCCACCTGGATCAGCCAGTGATCACGACCTTGGCCCAGAAATATCAAAAGACAGCAGCACAAATTGTCTTGCGGTGGGATCTGCAGCGTCAGATTGTTACCATCCCGAAGTCGGTCCATCAAGATCGGATCATCGAAAATGCTCAGGTTTTCGATTTTGAATTGGACGACGAAGACATGCAAGCTATCGACGATATGAATCGCGACCAACGATTCGGTCCCGACCCCGATCACTTCGACTTCTAGTTCTTTGATGAAGGATAGGCGACGCCCCGTAACGGATGGCACCCGACGGGGCGTCTTATGCGCCATGGAATCCCCAAAAACCCTCAGAACCGTTGAGTCTGGATACGTAGCCGAAAACCCGGGGAGCCTCTAATGGCTTCGCCAGGGATGCTCTGAGTCTTCGTCTGCATCCGGTGCTTCTTCGTAACTCCGATCCTCTGACAAGTCGACTTCTTCGATGTCGTGAGCCTTTACCGACGCCCCATCGCCAAATTGCCAGCGCATGTCTAGGAGACTGATGGCCATGCGAATCCAGGTGCGCAGACGAGCGTCGAGCACGTCCATGTGCTCTCGGACCAGTTGATAGAAGGCGGCGCCGTCGAGACCGCAATCCCACTCGTAGGCGATTTGATGCAGCGCGGCAATTTCTCCTAGCATGTCGCGGATTTGCTCCGGGGTTAGCGGGTCCAGAGGTCTGGCCGACGACAATTCATCGAGCGCAGCGTTAGACCATGCCACGCCTTCGGCTTCTTTAGGCCGGGACGAGAGCCACTGCTCGATTACTTCGTGGTCCTTGCGGGGCAAGATGACATCGGTTTGAAAGTTGCCTGCGACCGCCCAGATACTCAGCAGATGATCGCCGATGCCCTTCAGAAAGCGGCCCATATTCACGTAGCTGCGCGCTCGACCACCGCGGCCAAACTTTCCGATGAGTTCGACTTCGTCGAACAAAATCAACAGGCCTTCATATTCGGTGTGCGCAATGAGCCAGTTGACCAGTTGAAAATAGTGAGGAATTTCATCTTTGATTCGAGATGAGGCTATGGGCAGGCGCCGCGAAAAATTGTCACGGGTAAAACGCTTGATATCAGCCAACGTCACGAAGTTCCCAGAGACATCATCGAGCAGGGCCTCAAAGCCATTGTCTTGATGAATCAGGTTGTCCAAAACGGCATGAACGCGGTCGGAGGCTTGCAGTAGGCGCGAGTCGGGAACTAGATGCGGCGCCCTCAGCGCTTCCCGAATGACGGCCTCGAATCCAGGTTGATGGCTGCCAGGACGGTACACGTTTTGCATAATCTTGGGATACACGTAGTCGAGTCGGTCAAGCGGAGTTTCCTTGCTGAGCGTGAGCATGCTGACCAACCAATTTCGTTCTTCCGCCATCGCCGCCAAGGCATGCAAGAGGTGGGTTTTGCCTTCTCCGTACTGGGCTCGAATGATCATGCCTTGGGCCGGTGTTTGCCGTCCCTGCTCGACCGCTTCCATCAGGCGACCGATGATCGTCAGATTGTGAGTTCGGCCCACAGTGAATGCCTGGGCGGTTTCTCGAAAGGGCACACCCGAACGCAGTCCCTCGATAATGACCCGCTCTTTATTCATCCAAATCGCCCTCCCCGATGTCGAGATTCCGATCCGACATGACCGCCATGACCACTCTTCGAGCCAACGACCATTCTAGCCCGACGGCGGTCTCGGTCTCCGCACGGGTGGCCGGAGGGGTGATCTCGGGATGATGCAGAGACCACACGCTCGCTAGGCGTTTGACGTTTTCTATGTCCTCTTGCCAAAGATCGTCCAAGACAATGGCGTCAGCGAATCGGTTCACCCTATCTGTGGAGATCTCATTTTCGATTCGGGCCCAAAGCGCAGGATAGGATGGGAATCCCGATCGGCTATCGCTCAGCCGTTGTCGATCTCCCCCTAATACCAGCATCAAAAACGGCGTATGCACGCTTTCGTCAATCAGTTGTCTCATCATCTCATAACTTTGATCGCGTTTGCCGCGGGTGTAGTAGATCTCACCTTCGGTGCGCGTTGTTTTGGCTACGGAATCGAAGTTGTCGATTGCCATCAGAATTCCTGGAAATCCCGCTGCATGACTAAAAGCAGCTAGCGAAGAGAGCACGGCTCGGGCGTTTCGGCGGTTGATGCTCGATTTCACACCAAGACTCTTGCGTTCGGGTGCCATCAGTTTTTCGCCCAAAAGCCATCCCTCGGGGACGTGTTGATTGGTCTCGTTCATCAATCGCTGATAAATCCAAGAGCGGATGGCTAGCAGAAAATCGGTGGCTAAATCCTGAGGATGGAGCCATCGGTCCACCGCTTCACGGATGTCGCGGCGAAAAAGCGCGGGATCCAGTTCGCGATCATGTTCCAACCAATAGGAGAACTCAACCACGTCACCATCAAATTCACGATATCCGAGGTCGTCGACAATGATTTTGCGGCAGGCACGATCGACCACCGCGGCGAGGGGAATGGCAGCGACTACTGCGCGATAAAGTTCTTCGATGTCCGAGAGGCGAACAAGGCGAGCGTCGATGAAAGCGACCAAGTAGCCCAGTTGGTCGCTAGTGATCGCCAAACGGCGAAGCCAATGGGTTTTGCCTGCACCCATACCGCCAAACAAAAACTTGACCTTGCCATAGCCGCTAGAGATAAAGTCTTCAAGATACCACTTGCGCCAAAATGCCTCCAAGCCGCCGACATCCAAGAAAGTTTCTTGAATACTGCTGTCAGCAAGCATTTCTGCCCCCGGATGGGCACTAAATATCCGCCAAGCGTCCTGATGGGTCATGGCGCCGACTCAGGCCCCGTGACTTCCAACGATCCTAGGACCTCAGGATCGCGGCCTTGTCGAGGAATGATGTAGCCCGATCGATTCTTAGAGGCGCCAAAGGTGACGTGACGTCCGTTGAGACTACGCTCTTCTTGGCGGCGGAAGCGGTAGATGTCGAAAGCAAATTGCACTGCGCTGTAACTCGATGAGCCGGCGCGCAGAGTTAAGAGCTTATACACCTCGGTCAAGGGGACGGATTGCGTTTTCACGTTATTGGTTCCGGCCTCGGCGATCAATAAGTCAAAGGCACGCAAAAGCACTTTCATGAATTGCTGAGGATTAAATCGTTCCGCGTAAACTCGGTTGAGTTCGCGTTCTACGGCGTCGGCTACCGCCTTCGGATGGAGTTTTCGCGTGATCTTCTTGTTGATCAACACTTGGTCGTTGGCAAAATCGACCCGAATTTCGATAGGAAATACTAGAAACTGGGGAAAATCCCCTTCTACGGTCCGCTGAGTGGAAAGGTTGGCACGAAAGAGGTCCGTCCATTCGCGCTGATCCGTTTCGGACACGGCCATGCGATGGGCCGCAGTCCTTTCCGCCAGAAAATTGGCTAAGCGCAAGCTCTCCTCGCTCAGTCTCTGAATGTCGTCCAGTTGTTTTTTGAGCGTGACCATATTCATCTGATCGACTTGGACGCTGACGTTTTTTAAGGCGCCTAACTTTTTGACGGCTTTAGTTAAATTCGCAAAGGAAGATCCATAGGCCTCAGCGTAAGCGCTGACTCCAGAGGTCTCGTTGAGTTCCTTGTCATCCATCGATATCCCACCTCCACCATGTTGTCTCTGTTTAAGCGATTTCGCTTCAATTCGCCAAAATCCTCCTGTCAAAATATGCGTGATCTTGGACGAGAGGTCAATTCCTAAGTGGCTCACGCGTCCTGCGTCGGACTGGGCGCAAATGCTGGTGCGTGGCGAGCGCGGTGGGCGAACGAAGAGAGGGGAGTTGATGAGGCCCCGGCTACCCAAAAGCGTCAGAGCGCTGAGACTGCCTATTTCAGTTTCATGTACTGAAATTGATACAGATATTGGAACTGCCAGGGATTGGCCTGGACTCCGGTGAGATCAGGCTTTACCAAATACACATTTTCCCCGTAGGCGATGGGAATATCGTAAGCGGAATGGATCATGCCATCGTCGATCTTCCCAACCAACTGGGCAGTTTGCTTGGCGCTAGAAGTTTCATCTAGCTCTCCCTCCCAAATTCGCAGGTGATACTCTAACGAGGGCTCGTACTTGTCAGCGTATACTTGCGCGTTCGAGCCGGGAACCATTCCGGCAGTGCCTGCTGCGTAGGTTCCAACCCATTGCCAAAAGGCGGTCCAGGCAGCGTGCTTGGCCGTGGGAGTCTTGGCTTCGGTGTATGTCTTTTCGAAATCCTTCAGTTGCTGCGTCATGCTTAAGGGCCCCGGAAGATCTACGGACTCACGATATTTCAACGGCTGTTTGGCGGTCCAAGCGTTAATATATTGAATGTCCGATGTAGCTGCTTTGATGATCGGTTGCCACGTAGCGTAGGAGACGCCGAGTTTGGTATCGGTGGGTGAGCCCCAAGCCTTGACGTCCCTGGGATCATAGGAACAGAAATACCAGTCTTCGGCGTCCTGTCGAAAGGATTGCGGGCCAATGACTCCGGTATTTTCTAGGTCCATCTACTGGTCGCTCTGGAGCGCCCACTGCAAAGTGTTGTTCCAGTTGGCCACGCCTAAATCGACGTTGTAGCCGGGCCGAATGCCTTTGGTCAGCCCTTCGTAATCCATATTGCCCCACAAGGTGGAGTTGACCGGTTCCACTTTGCAGTGAATGTTGAGGGTGGTCTTCAACTGCTGCGCCACCGATTCTGCGATCAATACTGATTGCGGAGAGTGGTTTGTCGTTTGGCAGTATAGATAGAGCGTGCCTATCCCTTTGCCATCGGGATAGCCCGCCTTGGTTAGAAGCTTTGTGCTTGGCCCAGGTTGAATCTGAACGGATTACCTTGATCGGCGTCGGTGGGAAACCCCGGGTAACCAAAGATCGACGTGGGTCCGACCATGTTGTTGAGCACCGGATCGGATATGGGGGCTCGGTTAATCGCCATGGCAATCGCATCGCGCACCCACGAATTGTTGAGTGGGGACGCATCGACCGAATGATCCCAGCCTAGATACATGATGTTAGCCTCTGGTGCCTTGTGGACGTCACTCTTGAGATGCTCTTCCGCGTATTGATAGTCTGATGGAGAAGTAATCACGGCAGCGTCGAGAGCATGGGATTCAAAGTCTTCGACGGGTACCGTAGGCTCTGGAATTAAGTCAATTTGCTGTACATTGCCGACGTTTTCTTGCCCGGCGGCACCCACATAGTCCCGATTGCGGGTCATTTCGAGCTCTCCGTTAGTCACAAAGGAATGCACAACGTATGGACCGTCACCAACAAAGTACTGTGGTAGATACCAATTCGAGGAATGGGCTTCAACATCCGGCGGATAGAGCGGCATGGATCCCGCCAAAGCCAACAAGCCTTCAATATTTACTGCAGTACTTAAGGTGATTTTGAGTTCGTAATTGTTGACTACTTTAACTCCGACAGCGCTGGCTGGTACGCCTCCAGCATGGTACTCCGATTCGTTCAGCACATCGCTGACTACACTCGCCCAAGTGTCATCGATCGTATTCGACGGGGCTGCGTTACGAAGCCAAGCGTACGCAAAATCTTGAGCCGTGACGGGCTTGCCATTGGACCAGCGGGCGTTGTGCCGCATCCAAATGGCCCAGACAAAACCATGGTCTGAGACTTTTCATTTATCCGCGATCTTGGGCACCATTTGATTTTTGCTATTGTAGCCAAATAATCCTTCAAACAACGTGCCTTGGTCGGGCACAACTTGCCCACCCCAGGCAATGGGGTCAAGGCTGGTTAGCGAATCCGCCGCGTAGGTCACGGTCACGGTACTTGACGCCGCGTTAGCCACCGGACCGGCATAACCGATCAGGCTGGTCGCGGCTAGTGCCATCGCCGCCAAACCCACCGTAAGTGCAGCGGGAAGTTTTTGGTGTAAACCCATCTCAGACGTCCTCCTCAGGTAACACACTAGTTGATAAAATCTCTAAACCGTAGAGCTTGGATAATAATCGAAAAAAGCCTTCTTACCATAACACATAATGGGTCAATGATAATATCAACATTGTTATTCCAAATGTAAAATTTAAGAGAGTTTACTCTGACTTGTGGCGGATGATAAGGTGCGGTGACGAAAACGCCTACCCAACCTGCCGCGGGGTGAATCGGGCCCCTTAGTCCGACGTCGTGGGCGCTAGTCGAAACAGCAATGACCTCGAAAAAAGTAGACTGCTTTCGCTGAGACTCATGTCAGGAAGCGGCATCGACTGGGGCGACAGTCAGCCGAACCGCATGATTGCCTTTGGGTTCGACTCCCTGGATGCGCTGAGGACGCCTGCTCGTGAAACGACGGCTAAGAAAAGATCGGACGAACGCTAAACCTTTCGGATTTCTGGCCTACGACCCATCCCGGGAGGCAGGGATTGGCGGCGGATAGGCCCAGCAGGCGAGAAATCTAGGTGGCCTTGCTTGGGTTTCATGACGCTCGGCTAAGTCGCCAGAGACAGGGTTTGGTTGGGGCGTTCCATGGTCATGAATGCGGTCCTTTGGCTGAAGAATCTTTGAGCAGGAACGAATCGATGATGCTGGTACACTGAGATCGCGCGCTGATTAAAGGTCGCTACGGTCAGCCGCAACCCTGATGTGTTTGGCCGTTTCGATAGAAAATCAATCACCGAGCCAACGAACGCATATCCTAGACCATGTCCGGTGAGATCGGGGCGCATCCCGAGGCCCATGTCTAACAATGTGGGGTGGGCATAAGCGCCGACCGCAAGACCCGCCGGGACTTGCGCTGAAGCACCTATACAGCAAAATCCGACTACGTCACCATCTTGACTAGTCACGCGAAAGTACGTCCCATCTAAGAGTTCTGCCGTCGTTTCTGGCCCGGAAGTGGCATCGTACAGGTCATAAGGCTTAGGATACGTCCACAGGGAAATTTGCTCAGCCGCGCGTAGGTCCATTGCCTGAATGAAATACCCCATAGGTCCCTCCTTTGATGACAAACCGTCGTTCTAAGAGAAGGACCCGCAGCTACTGATTGGCGGTCCGGCGTTTCTCCTCAGCCGGATGGACGAAAGTCTCTCAGGTCCCGGGTCTTCGAACTTCAGTGGCGATTCGAACGCTTTTTTGACACTCCCCGTGCGGTAACCCAGGGGATTCTTGCGAGGAACGCACTTCGGTGCGCTTTACTCGCAAGGGGTGAGCGCCCCCCTATCCAGTCGCCCGAAGGTCTCTGGTGACTCGATGTGATGGTTAGACTTCGCTAACCACCTTGGTTCGCCGAATCCTGTTAACGTCTGGTCGTGACGACACGATCCATTTTACGTCTCTTCCGATTGCGAGAGACAACCACCAGCGTATCCCTTGGTCAAAGGACGAAAACATCTTCAGTATAACGCCCAAGGTATAGCTTGGGGACGACAAATCTTCGCCTGACGGCGAGCGCCTTATATCTTCATATTCAAAGGGAGGGGTTTTACGGCGCGTTTGATAATCTTTGTCGCGGAAAAAAGCCTTGATAATCAAGGGGCGCTATCAAGTCGTCGACGGACGAGGCCGAAAACTGGCATGGGACGATACTGTCCGTCGAGTGAAACCGTTCAGAATGACGCTTAAACCTTGAACACCGCTGATCTTAGCGGTGGTGTTTGGTTTGCCCCATCATTATTACATAATGGTCTGGGAAGGGGGTTGAAATTATTTGGGCCTAGAGCGTGGGCGCTAGGGCTTTCGGTTCGGAATCTAACCTGCCATGCTAAGAAAATTCACCGCGTGTTTCAGGGCATTTCGACCTGGGTACTGCGAACCGGAAAGGGAAGTTCTTGCATTGGAATATTCGGAACTCTTAGCGGCGGCAAACTATGTGACGCCTTTCCTCTGATTACGAGCGGTTGCACATTTCTATCAGTCGTTGCCGATCGATGGGATACACTACGTGCATCATGTGGCTGAGACCGGCACCACTACCCCGTGTCAACCCGATCATCGGCCCCATCACGAAGGACCTTCTTGTTGCTCAGTCTGTTAAACCAAGGCCAACGCGTCAACACGGTCGCACGCCGCACCCAGAACCTTAAGAAATTTATAGATTTCGTGATGTTATGGGATTTCGAATTCACGTTGGCCACATTAGATACGATGCCTCTCAGCCCCGCCGGGCCCTATCTCCGGGAGGTGATCTTGGAAGCCGTCGCGGACTACCTCCGCTGTATTTCTCATCGCGTCCGGTTTGCTTAGGCCCTGGATTCCTCAACCTCCGCGATCCACTAGGCCCTGCTTAAGACGGTGCCACTCCCCGCCCACGCCCAGATGGCGGGCATGCTCCCGGCGTGGATTGACACGCCGCATGGCCTCAAGGTTCGGGAGTAGAGTGAGTTCCCATCGGGAGCCCTGGGCCCCATCGTCTTGACCGCATGTCGTTACCTGAGTCCCCGCTTTTCGGCCCGCGAAACCGTCGAGTATCGCCGGCGCCTGATGGGCGACATTGAACGGAAAGTTCAGGTGTTGGGAACCAGCAGGCCGTCCCCCGAGGAGCAATAACTGGGTACCTACCGCCTCCTCGTCGACACCTACAACTCACTTCGAGTGGTCCGGGGCGGGCCTGCCGTCCATTTCTGGTTTGACCGCAGCGCTCAAATTCGCAAACAGGATGGTCGCATGGTCGTCTTGTGTGATCACTCGCGGGGAGGGGGCCTGAGAAATTTTCAATTTCTAACGCATACTTTTCCTGGCCATACTGCACTTCGATTCTCCACCGCAGGGCGTATCATTGGCCAAAGATTATCGAAGACATGCAAAGCGTTCAGCTGAGCGTGATCGATGATTGGAAGGAAACTCTCTTCTGTCCAGAGAAGATGGTTGGCATCTTGAGGTCCACGACTGCCGATACTCTCGATGACGGAGTTGCAGCTATAATCATCAGGGGAGGCATAGCTATGAAGATGGAGCATGTTCACGGGTGGAAAGCAGTCCCCGCCGTGATGATGTTAAGTTATCGGAGATTGATCCAGCCCTGTAGACAAGACCTTAGCAGCACGGTGGGGATCATTTATTGGGCGAAATGAGTCCACATGCCGCTGCTGCTACGAAGACAGATTCCAGTCGAACCGCCTATGCCATCGCTCCTGGGGTATTTTTAGCGGGCATTGGGGGAGGTATGGTTTTTTCCATTTTGCCGATTATAGGACTTCAGGCAGGCCTGGCACCGGTATTGATTGGTCTCATCCTTGCTGGCAATCGCATTACCCGGGTACTTTTTAATCCCTGGGTGGGGTAAATAACTGCTAAAACAAATCACATGACATCTATGTACATCGCATCATAAGGTGTATAATTTACCTGATTGCGTGGCGGGGATGTTCCCCGCCGGAGCAAGCCAGCTACCGGACTGCGTGACCGGCTAAGGGGAAACGCCTCTGGGAAATCCGCCGTGCATCGCACGGAGTACCAGCGTCGGGGCCCGCTTTACCCGCAAGGGAACGGGACAGGCAAGAAGGTGGCGGTTGGGGGCCGAATCCCCCCTGTCGCCGGAAGGAAGCTTAGTACCCGAGCAAAGCCGCCTGGGGGCTTTGCGATGACGGGAACGGCCACGGCTACCGGCAGGACTTTCGAGGTGGCGGTTCCGACCCTGCGGAGGGAGGATGCCGGAGACGGCTAGGAGCAAAACT
>JAMCVM010000217.1 GCA_023475835.1 Bacillota bacterium
TGACTCCGAGCTCTTCCTCCGAAATGTTCAACGGATCGTGGTCGATGATCCAGAGCACCAAGCTGGCGGAGACGTGGGTATTCAGGTTGTCCGAGACGAAGAGGTGCCAATCCTTGGGGTGCAAGGCTACGACGGCTTGGATAGGTTTGAGGAAATCGGCTTCGGTGCGCGTGGGTTGAATGAGCGGGGCCTCCACTTCTCCGGTGACGACGTTGCGCGAAGCAATCAAGCCCGAACCGCCATGGCGATGGTACTCAAATTCCTGGCGTTCGATATGGCCTGGGCTCATTGGCAATGCGGGATGGGTGGCTTCTCGGGCGGGAATGGCGGTCATCTCATCGGTGGAATGGACGTGGGTGCCGTCGCCCGCCAAGGCGGGCGCCTCGGCATATAGATTACAGACGTCCTTCACGTTTTCTTGAAATTCCTCGGTATTCGTGATGTCTGGATTGAGCCAATAGCCGCTCCGATGGGGCTTTAAATCGACCTCTTTCAGCAAGCGTCCCACGTGGCGCTCGGAAATACTGGGCACGATCTTTTCCCTGACCAGCACATCGGCCAAGGCCGATGAGGACCAATGGGTGAACGGCACTCCGTGATCCTCCGGGGGATCGCAGGCGATTTTGACGAGATGGGCCACCTGTTCCGGGGTAAACCGATTGGGCTTGCCCGGTCGCGGGGCATCCTCTAAGACTGCTTGCATAAAGGCTTTAAGCCGCCACGGGTGGTGTTGCTCATACTCGCCGATCTCCTGGGCTTGGTGATCCCACCGTTTTCGCCACAGTTTGACCGTGTTGCGGTTCACGCGCTCTGTTTTCGCAATCAGTCGATTGGAGAGCCCTTGAGCCGCCCGCAGGAGGATCGTTGCGCGTTGCTTCAAGTGCAGAGGACTATGAGACCCTCGTTGAAAGGCGGTCAGAATTGCTTGTTGTTTGGGGCTTAATTGAATGATTGGGGTACGAAATAAGGTCACCACTCGCCACTCCTTTGCCTACCTCAGGTTTTACGCCCAGTATAATGAAGGCAAACGGTCTCGTGCCAAGAATACACGTTCGTATAATGTTCTCGAAAGATGATTAGGGATTAACGCCGCCCAGTAGTAGAGCCTTTCCTTCATCCCGAATATGCCTCAAACAATAGGCCACGGGCCGAGGTCTTTTGCTCTAAGACGTTCTGTACGAAGGAATTTACTTCATCCCACGTTTCGTACCCTTGCCCATCGAAATTGTATCGCACCATGATCATCAGACGACATATTGATCAGGAATATTTGGGAAGCGCAACATGTCGGGCTTAAACAAAATGAGTATCCCCAATATATGGGGGTACGAAACGTGGGATAGAGTGTCGCTCGGCAAATCGGATAATCGAACAAAAACGAGTGGCTGACAACGAGTTTGTCGCTGTTGGCCTCGGGTTGGGATTCGGCCACGGGCCAAAATGTGGGGGCTGCAAAACCGACTTCGAGAGCACGCGAGACGCTACACCACGTTCTCAACGCGAGGGCGGTCTATGCTGAGGTTGGGCCCAAGATTCCGGCGGACTGCGCATCGTGGTAGACGGTCAACCCCAAGCTGGAAAGCTTGAATGCAAGGACGCGATCGAGGAACATCGCGAAACGTGGAGACGAGCAGGACTTTTGGTCCAGACCTAGAATTTGTATCTGAGGCAATGATGTATAGACCTCTATAAGGATTTTGCTGAACGGAGTGGGAAGAACTGGGGCGTGGGCCAGGTCAAGACCGCGTCTAGTTCATGAGGAGGAGAATAGGGATGGCGCATAGAGCTCAGATAACGGTTCGCCCATTCAACACTGGCGACGAGCACGTGATGTTGACGTTGTGGCGGGCATCCATGCCGTCTGATGGCATCGACTCAGACATATTGTCGATTAAAGTGCTGGCGGATCCCAACTTTGATCCTGAAGGCTGCCTCATTGCCAGGGTTGAGGACCAAGCGGTGGGATTTGCCTTGGCGCTCGGGCGCAAGATGGTATTGGGACCGGAAGCGGATTTGGAGCCTGATTCTGGCTGGATTACGGTCTTTGGCGTGGCTCCGGGGTTTCGGCGGCGAGGGGTTGGCAGCGCGCTGTTTGACCGGGCAGAAGGGTTTCTGCGCGAGCACGGCCATAGGCATATCGAAGTGTCGACTTATGCACCCAACTATTTTTGGCCCGGGGTCGATTCGGATCGATATCCTGACGCCCAGAAGTTTCTTCAGGCGCGGGGATATCGCCGCCTATATTCGGCAGTATCGATGGATAAGAATTTGGTGGGATTTTCCATTCCTCCGGAAGTTTTAGAGGTCAAGCGCCAGCGAGAAGCGGAAGGCTATCGATTTACCTACCTTAGCCCGCGCTACTTAAGGGCGCTGATTGAATTCAACCAACGGGTTTTCTATCCAGATTGGACAAGGGCCATCCGCGAATCCATACTCCGACGCGTGCCTTGGGACCATACCTGGCTGGCCCTCGCTCCTGACGATACACTTTGCGGTTTTGCTCAGTTCGGCGCTTATGACTATGTACCGGACCGCTTCGGACCGTTCGGGGTCGATGACACTCGGCGCGGGACCGGATTAGGCAAGGTGTTGCTGAACCTGACGTTAGAGAACATGGCAACTCGGGGATTTCATAACGCCTGGTTTCTGTGGACCGGAGAAAAGACACCGGCCGGATACCTTTACCAACGAACGGGCTTTCAAGTGACCCGTCGTTTTGAGATCTTTGCACGGGATCTGTGACGGCTTGACTAAGAGAGGGAGAGAAACGCATGGCAGGTGAAACTGGGGGAGTCTTGGCAATCGGTGCTCATGCCGCAGATATGGAATTGACGGTAGGAATGCTCATGGCACGCTATGCGGATGAAGGCCATCGGGTCACGTTTTTGCACCTCACTATGGGAGAAAAGGGGCATGCTCGGCTGAGCGCTCAGGCATATGCCGAAGAGAAACGGGAGGCGGCGACGAAAATCGCCACAGAGCTGGGCGCTGAGGCTCGCTTCATGATCTACGGAGATGGAGAATTGCCAGAGTCGGAGGAGGTCAAACTGGCGGTCGCCGATATCATTCGTGAAGTTCGTCCGCGCGTGATTATTGCCAACTGGCAGGGAAGCATCCATCGGGATCATCGGCGAGCTCATCACATTGCGGTGGAGGCCCGATTTCTGGCAGGCCTTAGCCGACTCGAGCGTGCGCGAGGGGCGGCGGTATGGGTGCCGCATTTGCTGTTCGCCGAAAACTGGGAAGACATGGATGGATTTAGACCCGATATTTATTTTGACACCACCCTGACCTATTCCCGATGGCTGAAGGCCATGGATCATTACGAAATTTGGCGCGATCCGTCGGTTGGGGGATTTGCTTATCGAGATTACTACACTTCGCTGTCCCGTATGCGAGGCTGCTTGTCGCGCCACGAACGCGCGGTGGCACTCATGCGTCCTGACGACGATCTAGTCATTCGGCCGTCGGCACTTCTGATTTAACGGTCCTTGGATCCGATGACTCAGACCAAGACGGGCGTGAGAGCGCTCTTCGTAGCGGCCAAGATTCTGGCCTGCTGTAATGCATGTTCGCGTTCTCGATTGCGGCGAAGGGTCATCGATGAGTCCGGTCAGCGCTTTCGTCACGCCCCCCGGCGCTTGGGATTCGCTTATCATCTCAACGCCGGGATCATAAAAGATCGTCGCGAGGGATCTTGGAGGCGCCCAGAGTACCTGCGGTGGGTCAATGAAGGCTAGGCGATGGCGAGGTGGATGGGGGGGCCGCCTCGTCGGCGCGTCTTGGCTCCTTCGGATTCTGAACGCAAACAGGCAACCGATCGTGCATAGGATGAGAGCCGAGGCGTCTTGAGATCGGTTCAGGCAACAGGTTTGAAAGTGTGATTCGTCTGCCCTAAGCGTTCCGGAAAGCCTTTAAAGAGCACTCAGACTTGAAAGGCAACTCACCCACCATAGACGGGCCGTTCTTACTGGCATTAGGTTCCTAATGACTTTCCGACCATCCTGCGATCGGCCGATCACCTCGGCGCCATCAGAGCATCGTAAGGACGGCCGGGTTCGGATGAAAGCTAGTTCCCCCTCCTTCGGGCGAGTCTTAAGCGGCTTCGTATATACGGTGATGATGAGCCATGGATCGCACGGGCTCTACCCCGAAAGTCCACCGCGATGCAATCTCGGCATCGCGGTGGTCGTTTCTGGGCCAAAATATTGGGGTCGGCCGCGTGTCTTTGAGTGTAGATTGCCCTGAATTTGAGAGACCAAGGCTAGAACGGTTGGTGGTGGGTACTCGGCCAGCCGTCCGAGCTGAGGCAATGGGAAACGTTCTTGCGGCCAACCGGGCCAAACCATAAAATAACCGATGAACTCATAGAAGGTTAGTATAGGTTTCAATAAATAGAAAGGATAACTTGACTAATATTGAATATTGATGTTATATTTAAGGAGAGGTGATTAGGAGTGGCAGAATATCGAGCAAATAGTCTCTGCCCTACCTGCGGGCAGGCGATGACAGTCACCGGTTTAAGTTGCAACCAGTGCGGAACCGAGCTTCGAGGAAGGTTTCGTTTGACTCGATTTGATCTCTTAAGCGACGAGCAAATCGTGTTTTTGGAGCGATTTTTACGCGCTCGGGGAAATATTCGAGATGTTGAGCGAGAGACGGGCTTATCGTATCCCACGGTGCGAAATCGCTTGGATAACCTGTTGCGGGCATTGGGCCTCGATGAGAGTAGATCCCAAACAGACGTTCCTGAGGCGATGAAGCTGGCCGTCTTGGATGGATTGGCAGACGGTTCGCTAAACCTACGAACCGCCATCCAGTATCTGCGGGGAGAAGATTCTGAAGCAGATGAGCTCAAGGTCGAGATGGAACACGCAGGCAATGCGGATGACTCTACAGATTTAGTCAAGTGAGCAATCTACCGCCGGGGGGAAGAGCATGAACGACGAAGTCAGCCGACGCATTCGGCAACTGGTATTAGATGGAAAAATTTCAGCCGAAGAGGCCAAACGTTTGACCGATGCAATGAACGAGGACGAGGAGAAGGCTCAGGTTCCAGTGGTGGTAACCGCTGTTCGGAGCCAGCCCAAAGCCTCGACTTTGACCATTCGGGTCGATGAAGATGGGAAACAGGTGGTCAACGTCAAATTTCCGCTTAGTATGGCTCAATTGGCCTGGCCCATCATATCGAAATATTTAGGGCAGGCGACATTGCCCATGAACTTCAATCTCGATCAATTAATTGATATTTTAGCGAACGCTGAAGTGGGACCGATTATGGATGTCCAAGCCGAAGAATACCATATCGTGTTGGGCCTGGAGTAGATTTTAAGACAGGCGCAGCCCGATCCTAGGCTGCGCCGACTATTTTAGCCTCCAATGGTCCGTCAAATGCATGGATAACGGGCAAAACGAAGAAAACCTCCCCTTATCGACCGATCCGGTTTTCCACGAAATCGGGCGGGGTCAACGACGATTGACCCCACTTGTGACGTTTTACGCCGAAGTTCAGCCTTCAGTCGATCGCCTT
>JAMCVM010000038.1 GCA_023475835.1 Bacillota bacterium
AGCTTCAGATCCAATGGGTCCTGGGATCGGTGGACCGCCTCTGGTTCCAGGATGAATCGATGATTCGCGACGACCAAGCCCTTACCCGCACCTGGTTTCCGAAAGGGCAACAAAAGATCATTCCGACCTTCGGGAAGCACTGGGGCGCTAAAATGCTGGGGACCCTGGATTATGTAACTGGAGAGGGGTTTTGCCTGCGGCACGACCATGATGACGCGCCAGTGTTTCTCGAGTTTCTGGAACAGACGGTCGCCCGGTATCCGGGCGAAAAGGTGGTCATGATTCTCGATAATGCTAAGATTCACCATGCGAAGCTTATCCAACCGTTTCTCGCCGAGCATCGCGACGACTTGACCTTGCTGTTCTTGCCTCCCTATAGCCCCCAAATGAATCTCATTGAAGCCTTTTGGGGCTGGCTCAAACGGTCGGTCATCGACAATGTCTTCTTCCACTCGGCGGCGGCGATCAAACTCGCAGTCGAGGGGCGTTTATCGCGAGGGTGAACACCACCCCGGACAATACCCGAGAGCGCCTGTGCATGGGCTTATAACAAGCACCTGGGGCCTGAGTCCGTCCGATTCCATCCTGATTGCCGCTCCCGTTTGGGAGGGGCTACTACCACATCCCCGAGGTTCCAGCCGGGATCCCGATGGCTCCGCTTCGACTCCGAAGGGTGCACCACCCGTCGGATGGTGGCGCTAAAAAACGGGTTGAACGGGCCGAAAATCGCTGAGTTTGTACTATACACCGAACATTCGCATACTACGGTCCCAAAACAATCAATCTTTAATGCCGACCATATAGGTTAGCGATTTGCAATCTCGGCGGCTAGAGCATTTTGACCTCCTTTTGAAAGAGCCAAACGGCTCCGGAGCAGGCCCAAACTATTCGGCGGGTCCGCGCTTACCCAGGAACGAGTCGCGGAAAGCCGCTTCCGGACCCTGGTGGCTATCCCGTCAGATGGCGCCCGGTAGTATGCCGCACTTGGGATTTTCGATGGGCGTTTGGACCTACGGGGCGTAAGATCGTCTTCAGCACGCTCCTCGAGGCGATAGATATCACGGCACTTCCGTAAACAGACACCGTCAGATGGTCTCGGGTCAGGTCTAGCGGTGACATGGATGAACCGTGTGGTTGTGGCTTAGGCTAGGGCGCCAGCACGTTAGCCGACTTTAGATGCTCCTCACTGAGACGCCTGCTATAACCGCGAAGGTCCGGTACAACTGACCCACCCTGAGGCTAGGTCAGTTGTACCGGACACGAACAGCGTCTCCTAATCGGCATTGCCCTTGCCAACCGACCCGCAACCATGGGTCAGAGCGCCCCAACGGCCCCCATTATCGCACACCCAATCCCCTCTACGCTCGATGCACCCGACGCATTGGGTTTCGTGCGCTAACCCACACAATGGTGATGGACGAGAAAAAGCAGCACCTAGCCCGTGACCGTGACCAGTTTGTCAGTCTGATCCGCCAAAAAGTGCATCGAACAGGCGCTCGGACCCTATCGGATCAAAGTATTTGGGGAATTGGAAAGAGACCACCGCCGAGCACCAGCCACTCGAGATGAATTGACCGACCGTCCCAAGCAGCTGGATATCCGCCATACCCTGGTTCCCTCTCTGAGACTCTAGCCGAATATCCTGCGTCCTGGTCATCGTTTTCGTTTTAGAGCACGTTCTAATATTTCAACGCCGTTATGTAGCCGGGCGTCGAGACGCCCCCGGTTTTAGCCTCATACCGCTAACAACGACCAACACAAAAGATCGCGTCTATGCTCGGCGGGGGGCCCGGTCAGGCGATGAACCCGTATTCCTCTAAACAGAAGACCTATAGCTCAACTAAAAGTCAGGAGAAAAATACATAAGTCCCGAAGTCTGCTCCCGTCACCAATCGGGCCAGCGCCCATGCGAATCATCCTTGCCCTATGGCTTCTTACCTGTTGGAACATCCGTCTCAATGCGGGAATCATCACTACTCGAGCGGTTCCTCAGGTGGCAGCGGACGGTCGCGAAGAACGCTCTGGATGTAATGCATGCTGGCATTCGATCTTATCATGGCCACCGAGTGGGTCACTACAGCAGCGTCACTAGACTGCACGCCATGTAGCAAATCCCCATCGGTTACCCCAGTTGCGGCAAAAACAACTTCCCCGCTGCCGATCAAGTCTCCCATTTGCAATATCCGGTCTAGGTCCAATCCCATTTCCTGGCAGCGACGTATTTCTTCAGCCGTCTTGGGCACCAAGCGCGCTTGCATTTCACCGCCCAAGCAACTCAAGCCTGCCGCCGCTAAAACCCCTTCGGGCGATCCCCCACATCCCACCAACAAGTCGACTCCCTTGTCTTCGATGCAGGTGCTCAAAGCAGTCACGATGTCGCCGTCGCTAAACAACTTAACCGTCGCCCCGACTGCACGAGTTTTCGCCACCAGGTCAGCGTGACGCGGGCGATCCAAAATAGCGACGACCACTTTGCTAATGGGCTTGCCTAGCGCTTTCGCCACCAAAGCAATGTTATCGGTTAATGGGTAACGAAGATCGACCACTCCCCGTGCTTGAGGGCCTACCGCCAACTTGTCCATGTACATGTCGGGGGCATGAAGAAAGGATCCCTTGTCACCTAACGCCATGACGCACAGCGCATTCCGGCCCCCGAATGCCAAGGGATTGGTGCCCTCGAGAGGATCTACCGCCACGTCACACTCTGGTCCAGACCCATTGCCAACCTGCTCACCAATATACAGCATGGGAGCTTCATCCATTTCGCCTTCGCCTATCACCACTCGACCTGCAATAGGCAGGTCCGCTAACATTCTGCGCATCGCCGCAGTCGCTGCCGCATCTGCCTGCTGCTTATTTCCCCGCCCAACCCAAGGTGCACAACTGACTGCCGCTGCTGCAGTCACACCCACCAATGCCAGCGCATGCTCTGATAAAATGCTGTCTCCTCCTTCTTGTTTTCGCCTCTTACGGGTGCCTAGTGGTAAACCTCCGTTTAGAAAAGGCCAGCACCTGACGACAACGTTGTTACTTTGATCGGTTAACCGCATTGATACCCTTGGGCAGCTGTCGACAATTCTCTATTGTTTCACATAATGCACCACAATATTAACGTATTATTCGGCTCTCGTAAATACCAACGTTGTTATTTTTAGCTATAGCCCGCGGGCAAGACTTCCTTCGAACAAAGTCTGACAGTGCCGCTCGACCAACGGGAAAGGTCTTCCCCTATTCTCCATTCCATGCGAACACCACTTGAACCGCCTAGCCCGGGCACTGGCTCCCGCCATCCCATTTGGTCTCTGCTCCATGGCGTCTTCGAGACCGGAACGCCAACTCAGAGGAAGGGGGAGGTTGTCCATTCTCTCGGTGAGCGATACGAAGCCCATTCCGGAGCGCTGCAATTGCCGCCTGGCAATTTTTGGATTGCATCAGAACTTTTAGGGCATGAGCCATGGTGTAGACAATGTGCCACACCCGTACCCTTGAGCTTTAGCTTGAGCTTTAGCTTTAGCTTGAGCTTGAAGATTCATTCCGCTTAGATATGAATCGTGCACGATTCGTCCCGGCTCTTCAGTTTCATGAGTTTCAGACTTTGTTGTTTTTTATCGTGACATGACTAATCAAAGATTACATGGGTCTAACCGTCATCTCTCTATGATGAACGATATCCTGCATTCAATCGATGAGAAGCCAGAAAGTATCCACAACAGCCCTTCTACCTGGTTAAAAAAACCTCGTAAACCGTCGTTCGAGGTCACTGTCGGATGACAACGCGGATCTAACAGGAGCCCCAGGACTCGCTGTAAAGCTCGTCGTCCGCTGGAGGGCTGCTCTCGCACTATTGAAAGAGAATCGGCGGGACGGCCCGCTCTCCTTCGCCGCCCAGGATCCACGAAAGAGAATGGCTATGAGTCTCGCCCCGGTCTTTCGCGTGGTGCCCTCGGCCCAGGTGTTACCCGGCTCCTGATTCAGATGCCCCGCCGCGTCTTTCACCGTGTGACTACGGCAGGGATCGTGTGGTGTGGTGCTTTAGTGCTGGTAAATCTGGTGACGCTGATCGAGCCATGCGTTCAGGTATTGATGATGTTTCAGCAGAACTGTTTTGATTTCTTGCTGGATTTTGTTCCATGCACTCCAATCCGCTTTGCGGTACGCGGTGTTGTTCCATTTCCCCCGCTCTTGCATCCATTCGCGCAAGGGCTTGGGCACATTCTCCCGCCAGACCTTCAGCCCCCCACGCCGTCCAATGACCAACGCAGCCGCGTGATGGACGCTGATCCCGTACTGCGGTTGATACTTGAATCGTCCAATGATGGACGTGTACGCAGGCTTCGCCTGCCGCACTTCGACACCCTCCCGGGCGGCTTGACGTGCTAACGCCGTCAAAAAGGCTCGGGAGGTAAACTGGTGCGTCACTCGATTAAACTTGGCGCTCACATCCTGGTCGTGAATGAAATCTAAGTGTTCTACGACGAGACCCGCTCCGCGGGCTTTGGCCCACTGCACGGCTTGATGGGTCACCTCGCCAATGATGGCATCGCGTTGAGTGGCCCGCGCATCGTACAGGCGACTATCGCCGAAGGTGGCAACCCCTTGCGGATTGCCATCGGAGCGGACATGGCAGAGCGCTAAAAAGGTAACATTGGTGTCCACGCCCACCCACCCGTTCACCGGATAGGTTTGCAGGGCCACCGGGGCTTCCTCCACCGTGATCCGCACCTGATAGCGTCCGTGCCGGCGGAGAATTTCGACTGGGTACGGATCACCGGAAGCGAGCACCCGGCGCAATAACCCTTCATAATCCCGCCCATGGATCTTTCCCGTTTTGCTATGCACCTTGCGGGCCACGTAAAGTGGCAGTATGAGTTTTTGATAACGCCTGCCTTTTTTCTCGGGATCTAAGGCATCTAAAGAAATCTCAAGCATCCAATGCTCGGTGCCTTCGCGGATACGCAGGAGCGGATTGCCCGTTTTGGTCCGATCCCCTCGGGCCGACAAGCGCCCGTTGCGCCCTTCGTCCCAGCGTTCTTTCCACACTTTTTGCCGTTGAACCTCGGCTAACGGGTCGGCCAACGTATGAAAGCGTTCTAAGAACAGCTTGCGCGTGCCGAAAACGACGGGAGGAAAGGTCTTGTTCGTGACATGGCGCTGATAAAAGCCTACCTGCTCTTGCTGCCGCAGGAGTTTGCGTTCTAAGCCCGGGATTCGTCGGGAGTTGGGATGATCTTTTTTCAACGCCGTAAGACGGGCGGCGGTTTTCTTTGCGCGGCGTTGCCAGAGGGTCAGGCTGTCTCGTATGGCTTGATGACGGCTTGTAATCAGTTCCTGCGCATCATGCACCGCATCTTTGGCATAGCGTAACGGCAATCCGGTTTCACTCGCACCATGCCGTTCAATCGCTCCCACCTTCATGATGCCTTCGCAGAGTCGCTGAAAGGCAAA